>JBJKQJ010000016.1:0-14390 GCA_046705445.1 Thermoplasmataceae archaeon | reverse complement strand
TCAATGAGGCCATTTTCCTTCTGGACGAAGGGGCTGCATCGAAAGAGGATATAGACCTCGCTATGAAAAAAGGAGCTGGAATGCCTATGGGACCTCTGGAGCTTGCAGACATGGTAGGACTCGATGTCACATTGGATGTCTGCAATCTTTTCTACCAGCAGTTTGGCGATCAGAAATACAGGCCTTCTGGACTTTTAAAAAGAATGGTTGATGCCGGCTATCTTGGCAAAAAGTCCGGCAGAGGTTTTTACACCTACTGAATCATTTGACCTGCTTGAGGTCTTTCAATTGCCTGTTAACAAGAACAATAGTAGGGCTGACTATGTACTTGGATTTTGAAATTCTGGCAATGGAAATGAGTGCAGTCTTGTTTCTGTTGGTCTTGAAGAAGTTCCTAATCTCCTTGACCAGCGTTTTGCTAACCATAAGCTCCACGTAAATCTGGTTTCCCATGTGAAACCATGTGGCAATTTTGGAGCCGCTCTCTACGTTTTCCACATCCTCCCGGTCTTTCTCAAAATCAAATCTTTGCCCTATTTCTATTTTCAAATCGGCTACCTTAGACTTATAGAAAAAACTGTGTTATTTAAGCTTTTTCTGTATGTTTAACATCCCAATGCGCTTAAATAATACATCGAAAATCTAATGCCAGAAAGGCTGGAAAGATTTCACATTATTCTTCGCTTTCAAGAATTTTAATGTTAAGCAATCTTTCTATTTTCCTGGCAGTTTTTATCTCTGGAAGTAGGTCTCCCCGCTCTATGCTTGCGATAACATTCTTCTTTTCAAGAAGTTTTGCTGCTAGCTCATCCTGAGTCATGGAAAGCCTGGATCTTGCCTGTTTTATTAGATCTGCATATTCCGGGACGACTTCAAGATTGTCAAGGTTTTCTCGCCTTCTCTTCTTGGACGATGGCCTTGAAGGCGGTACCACTATCTTCTTCTGAGGGAGCTTAATGGACTGTGTGCTGCTTTGAGAGGTTACAGATGAAAACCTTGTTCTGATGCTTTCTGCAGGGGTGCCGTATTTTGCACAAGAATCACAGACGTTAAGGACAGCACCGTCAATTCTGACTTTCGTAAGGTGCGGGACCCTTTTTCCGCACATTTCACAATCCATACTCATAGCAATCATAAGTTCATTACAGATAATAACTTAATTCTCCCTTAATGCTGCACTGACACATATCTTTTTTAGCACTTTTCAACTAAGCTGAATTAGTGGATTTAGCGTCGTTGGGTATAGGAAAGATACACGGTAAACTTTACACAGTTACAAAATACAGGGACTCTGTCTACGGTGAAGACGTCAGAAAAGTAGAGAAAATGCTCTTCAGGGAATGGGAACCAAAAAGAAGCAAAATCGCAGCAGCACTGATGAAACGGCTAAAAGAACTTCCATTGAAGAAAAATTCCCGCGTCCTGTATCTCGGAGCATCCACTGGTACCACAGTTGCACATGTTTCCGACATATGCAACGAGGGGAGAGTCTTTGCAGTAGAGAAGGCATATGACCCTTTTGTGAAACTTCTCGCCCTGGCTGAAAGGAGGGAAAATATATACCCAATCCTTGAGGATGCGGGTTTACCTGAAAGGTACTCCTTTTTCCTTGATCAAGTTGATGTCATTTATCAGGATGTTGCCCAGAGAAACCAGGTTCAGATATTCAACGCAAATGCAGCCTTATTTCCCAGAGTCAAGGACGCCTTGCTCATACTGAAGATTAGGTCGATCTCAGGGCGTGGAGACCAGGAAACCATATTGAAGAATGAGTTGAAGAAGATAGAATTATTCAAGCCCGTGGAAGTCGTCAATCTAGATCCATATTCTAAGGCCAATTATTTCATTAGACTTCGAAAACCGTGAAATGAATAAATAAGAATATGCCATCAATGTGCAATGTCAGATTTTAGAGACTTTTTCTCCAAGAATGCGGAAGCTTATTCCAGCAGTGTTTCACACAAAACCGGTGCTGATTTGGGTATACTCATTGATTATCTTAAACCTGAACATAATATGCAGGCACTTGACCTCGCCACCGGAACAGGTTATACTGCCGCGGCACTTTCTGAAAGAGTCTCCAGGGTGGTTGCCTATGATGCAACACCCGAAATGCTTGAACAGGCTAAGAATCTGGCCTCTGAAAAGAATCTGAGAAACATAGAGTTTCTTTCCGGCGATGTAATGGAACTTCCTTTCGACGACAACACTTTTGATATTATAACCTGCAGGAGGGCAGCACACCATTTCACTGACATGAAGAAGTTTCTTTCGGAAGCTCGAAGAGTTCTGAAGGTTGGGGGAAAACTTGGCATAGCTGACATGGCCAGACCTGAAAGAGACGAATCAAACATATTCAACAAGCTTGAAATTATCAGAGACAACTCACATGTTGCAGCGCTCAGGGTGTCAACTTGGAAAGAAATACTCTTAGGTGCTGGTTTCAAATTGGAAAAGATGTGGTCTTCAGAGGAACTCTACTCCGTTGAAAAATGGCTTTCTCCGGTTAAAATGGAAAGTGAAGCGGGACAGGAAGTGAAAAAACTGATTGAGGAGACCAATGAAATTCTCCTGAAGAATGGAAATGTGGACAGGGAAAAGCAGACTATTTTGAAGCCACGCATCGTAGTGGTTGCAGGAAAACCCTGAAAACACTGGGGTGAAAGAACTGGTATATTCAACTGGAGAACTGGATCTGAAATATTTCAAGAAAATTGGTTTCCAAAAGAAGACTTGTGCTTCGTGTGAAAGATATTTCTGGACATCTGATGAAACAAGAAATACCTGCGGAGATGCCCCCTGTGATACATATTCTTTCATAGGCGACAGCCCGGTTCCAAAACCTTACAGTCAGGATGAAATCCGATCAATGTTCCTGGATTTTTTCAGGAAGGATCACAAGATTCTCCAGCCATACCCCGTCGTTCCCAGATGGAGAGACGATGTGCTACTGGTAAATGCTTCAATTTACAATTTTCAGCCTCATGTTACATCCGGCCGTGTTAAGCCACCAGGGAACCCCCTTGCAATGTCGCAGCCATCAATAAGGATGATTGACACTGATCTGGTCGGGGAAACCGGAAGGCATCTCACATCCTTTGAAATGATGTGCCACGATGCTTTCAACAATCCAACAAACTTTATCTACTGGAAGGAGGAAACCGTAGAAAATTGCCACAGTTTCCTGACATCTGCCCTTGGAGTTAAATCACATTTAATAACTTACAAGGAAAAGCCGTGGTCTGGGGGCGGAAATGGGGGGAGTGCGCTTGAGGTACTCATCAATGGCCTGGAAGTGGCGACGCTTGTATTTATGGACATGCAGGCAGATCCAAACGGTGAAACAGAAATAGACGGAAACAGGTATTCCAGAATGGACATGCAGATTATTGACACAGGATATGGGCTGGAGAGGATGGTCTGGCTTTCCAATGGAACTCCAAACGTATACCAGGCAGTTATGCCATACGCAGTTTCCCACATTGTGGAAAACTCCGACATCAAGTCATGGAACCCGGAAAATCTGTCGAGGCTTTCCAGGATATCTGCACAGTTTGAGCCTTTTGACAGAGACAGGGTCTTAACAAAAGTCCTTGAGGAAATGAAGCGAGAAGGTTCTACCGTGGGAATGGAGGAACTTGAGAAAGAGTTCGAACAAGCAAAATCTGTCTATATACTTGCGGATCACACCAAAACGCTGATGCTCCTTTTTTCTGACTATGTAATACCAAGCAATGTCAAGGTGGGTTATCTTGCCCGCCTTCTTATCCGGCGTGCCCTGAGAGCCAAGGCAGAATGCGGTTACAGCGGGTCATTGTTTGATCTCATAAAACTTCACCATTCAAACATGGAAAATGTTGTGGCAAATTTCCCTGAGAAATTTATAAAAGAGGCGCTCTCTGAGGAAGAGGCCAGGTATGGGGAACTTGAAAAGAAAGCGGAGAATCTTGTGCTCAGGATATTTGACAGAAAAAAGGAAGTTTCCACAGAAGAGCTACTTACACTTTACGATTCATCGGGAATTATCCCTGAGGTTGCTGCAAGAATAATACTGGAAAAACGCGGAGCGGCAATCAGTATCCCCGGGGATTTCAATTACCTCATAACTACGCTTCATGACAAACCCGCCCTAAAGAAGTCAAAAAAAGATGAATATCCTGATATTTTTACCAGGCCGTTATATTACGATGATACCTCAATAAGGGAGTTTAACGCAATAGTCCTTTACTCCAGTGATAAGAAGATAATCACAAATCAGACCGCTTTTTATCCGGAAGGTGGAGGGCAGCCAACGGACCTTGGTTATTTCACTTACCGTGGAAAGAAGATTCAAATGCTCGGTGCGGAAAAACATGGAAGGGCAGTCGTCCACAATCTTGAGGCTGAAATACCGGAACATTCCAGAATCATCGGAACTTTGGATTATGAAAGGAGAAGAAGGCTGATGGTTCACCATTCAGCTACACATCTCCTCCTTGGAGTTTTAAGGGAAGTGCTTGGAGAACATGTCTGGCAGAGTGGAGTTCAGAAAGGAGTGGATAAATCAAGAATAGATATCACTCATTTCAGGAAACCGGACGATGATCAGATACGGGAAATTGAGAAGAAGTGCCTTCAATACATCACAGAAGGTAGAACCGTAACCGTTAGAAACATAGAATGGAACAAGGCACTTTCAACGTATGGGTTCAGGCTGTTTGAAGGTGGCGTTCCTGATGGCAAATCCATCAGAGTAGTAGAGATTCAGGGAGTGGACGCTGAAGGTTGCGGTGGAACACACGTCAAGTCCACTTCAGAGCTTGGATTTCTTAAGATACTGAAAGTGGACACAATTCAGGAAGGAATCCAAAGGTTCACATTTGCGGCGGGGGATGCAGCGCTTGACTATGTTCAGGATATCCATCGGACTGAACAGATCCTGGAAAATGAACTATCGGTGACAACCGAAAAAGTGCCAGAGTCATTCAAGAAACTACTTTCAGACAATATTGACCTCAGGAAGGAACGGGAAAGAAGAATAAAGGAATCAGTGGATTCAGCACTTGGTTCATCACAGGTAATTAAAGCAGGTGAATTGGAGTTTGATCTAATCTCTGGTTCCTTTAATGAAGCTGAAACCAAGGGTATTGTTAATGCACTCTTCTCGCTGAAAAAAGAGCTCGTAATACTTTATAATAGGAGAGAGGGGAAAACCCAGGTAAGGGCAATAACCTCTGGCATGGATGCGAAAGAGATATGCCAGTGTTTTGCAGGGACATTAAAATCCAACCCCATTGGAACGGGAAGGCATGCCTGGATCGAAGGAACTGCACCTCTAGATGTAAGCTTAATAAAGGAGATTTTCAATAATTGTAAACTCCGGGGCACTTGATGATTGATAGAGAAGAGCAGAAAAGAATCCATGACATAGTTGAGGCATATTATGAGATATCTTCGGAGGAAAACAAGGGAGAATCAATAGCCTTCAGGACTCCATCTTTCCATCTGGAACCAGAGAATAATTTTAACAGGCTGTCAAGAGAACTGGACAAAGAGGAGTATCTTTCGTTCACAAGCACTGGGGATGTGGATGAGATTATTGTGATGGCCAAACCCCATCCTCAAAATAAACGCGACAACAGAATAAAGATAATACTTATGGCGGTCACCCTCCTGAGTCTGGTATATTTCGGTTACACATACCAGTCAAGCTACAACGGCAATCACGATCCACTGCAGAATTTCCTAAGCTCTCTCCTTTTCTACCTTATGCCTCTCTCTGTTATTCTAGCAGGTAGAGAAGCCGGGAAATATGTAGCTATGAAGAAAAATGGAATGCAGTATGACCTGCCTATTTTTGTTCCAAGCCCTATTATTGGTATAGGTTCAATGGGAACGATAAACACTCCCAACAAACCCTATGTGAGCCGCAGGGCAATGATAGAAGCCGGCTCTTTTTCAATTATTGCAGGTTTCATGATTTCAACGGTATTTCTCATTATCGGGTCACTTACCACATACAATTTTCCACCTTCAACACCCATTGTCAACACAACTGTACAGACTGTGGGTTCACCTTTAATAATGCAGGTTATTGTGAACAGGCTCATACCTTCAAACGGAATTCTTGATCCCCTGGCACTTGCAGGATGGTCAGGTATTGTCATAACTGCATTCAATGCACTTCCACTTGGATTTCTGGATGGAGGACTTATCTCTTCTGCGTTGTTTGGGAGAAATGCAACCTACCTTTCCTATTTTTCAGTACTGGTTATAATCGGACTCGGAAAAATCTATCCCCCTTGGATCATACTGGCGGTATTTGCCTTGCTTGTTGGTCTGAGGGGGCCGCAACCTCTTAACAACCTTTCAAAGGTAAAATTCAACACTAAAGTAATCGCAGCGGTCTCATTTGCAATTGTAGTGGTGGGAGTTGCCCCGTTTCCATTCCATGCAGGAATCAACACTTTCACTGCAACCACATCACAGTCATACTTCGTAATCCATGATAATCAGCAGCTTGTGGACTTCAATGTTACAGTTAACAACACAGGCATGTCTACGATAGTGCCCGCCTTTGAGGTCACACCCACTGTGGAATTGCAATGGTCTGGGTTGAGCAGATCTATAGCTCCAGGCTCCCAGTACGAATATTCCTTGCAGTTCACCCTGCCAAATACCACAAAACTTGGCTTCCATGACTATGAGGTAACTGTAAATTCAGGCAGTTATTTCAGAAACTTCCATATTTCAGTTCTCAAGGTGAATACTACAACCGCCCTTCTGTTTAACAACCAGATCCCATACATCATGAAGCCTGACCTTAACGGAACGGTGCAGCTTAATCTGACCTCTGCAGTTTCCGACAGCCTCTATATAGTTTCCATAGGTGGACCGAATATTACTTTCTCCTATTTTCCCCAAAATAATTTCTCCAAAGTGACATATACGCAGAACATGGCTTACATACTGGCTTCACCCTCACAGACTCAAACATCAAACCTGACAATCGATCGCGGTATACCGTTCCAGCTGACATTCCGGCTTGTTTCCCATCCGTCATACTGGTATATAGTCGCCTATGATAGCAATTTCAATGCGGCTATAGCCGAGTACAGGGCCCAGTCGTGATTATATGGTCAAGGTAGGCCTTCTTGTAAATCCAATTGCAGGCTGTGGACAATTTTTGAACCTGAAAGGCTCGGACGGACTTACCCAGTCCCAGTGCCCTAGGTCTATCTCAATGGAAAAGGCGGTTGAATTTCTCGGTGAAACATCTGATCTTGATGTACAATTCTATACCGCTGGCGGGCAAATGGGTGAGAATGCATTTCTGGAAGCAGGGTACAATAATTATTCCGTCATAGAAAGTCACGAAGGTGAATGCAATGCTTCTCACACACGAGATTTCATTTATAATCTCCTGAAAACTGATGCATCACTGCTCGTCTTCTTCGGAGGAGACGGAACTGCCAGGGATATAGTTGATGCAGGCTGGATACTTCCGGTTATTGGTGTTCCTCTTGGAACGAAGATGTACAGCTCAGTCTTTGCAATCAGCGTTCAGAGGGCAATAGATCTCTTCCGTGAGTTTTCAAACGGTAGACTTGGAAATTTCGTGAGGGAGGAAGTGATAGATCTGGATGAAGCCGCCTATGTAAAAGGAAATTTAGAAATAAAGTCCCATGGTTTTCTATCCGTTCCCGAGAGTGAATCTGTTATGTCTGTTTCTAAAGCGGAGTATCCAGAAACCTCATCATCAGGCATCTCAGAGTATGTCGTGGACCAGATGGTGGCCGATGTTAACTATATCATTGGGCCAGGTTCTACATGCAAGGAAATATTGACGGAGTTAGGTCTGCAGGGGAGTCTGCTGGGCTTTGATCATGTGAGAAACGGGAAGCTTATAGCTACTGATATTTCCGAGAAAGAAATTTTCGCACTTACTGCTGAAAAAACAATCATTATCTTGTCACCAATAGGGGGGCAGGGATTCCTCCTGGGAAGGGGAAATAAGCAGTTATCCGGCAGAATAGTATCGGCCGTTGGGTTCCAGAACATAATTGTTGTGTCAACAGAGAATAAAATGAGAGCTCTTGACAGGCTTTACGTCGACCTGGAATATGTGACTGTTGAAAAACCGGCTTTTATCCGCATCCTCTTTGGTTATGGCAGATACAGAATGATGCGAGTTATATATTAATGTCGAAATCAATATTCGGCATTTGATAAATTTTCATGCAAAAATTAGCAAAAGGTTTAATTAAGATAGGTATACCATTTTAGTGAGAGCTCAAGAACAAGAGGGCAAGGCATTTTCAGATCTCACAAAAATGGTCAAAAAGTCACCCCACTGGTCCATATTATCACTGTACTCCGCAGTAATCCTTTTTATAGATTATCTTCTGCTGAGAAATCTCTTGGTGGTTTTGGTAGGCATTTTGGGAGCTTACATTCTTGTAATCTGCCTTGACATTATATTTGTCAAACTTACAAAAACTCACTTTCCATACAGGAGAATATACTATCTTAATTTCATGTCACTGGGGCTCTCTTCTGTTTTCTTCTGGATAGTATATGTAAGTCACCTGTTCCCTAGCACAGAATCTCTTCTAATGGTGTCCATTTCATCAGCGACACTTCTGAGGGTCCTCATATTCTACACTTATTATTCAGATAAACTATCCAAGTTTTTCATACCTGCCCTGAATTACACTTACGCAGCTATTTTCACACTTTCCATAGCATTCAGGAATCCAATTACAATAATTCCATTCATTATCTCTTCAATTGTTTATGTTATCGGCGGCATAATCTTCGTAAAGAGTTCCACCAAGGAATTCTCCAAGGAATATGGGGAGAGTGCCACAAAGATTATCCAGATGTTCCTCAACTACAACAATAATGAGGCAAGCCTTGAAGTTGGGAACAAGTTTTTCGGCCAGATATACGCACATAGCAGGAGGGTACCTGTTAAGGTCATCGATGTGCTACGAACTGATAATTCAAGACTGGTCACCATGGTATTTCCATACGTTCACCCGGGTCCATTTGGGACCCTGGGGTCCAGCGATTTACCCTTGAGGCTCCAGCACAGACTTTCGGATCTTGGCAACGACCTGATGGTATTCCACACTACCACCACAAACAGCAACAACTGTTCTGGAGATCAGGATCTTGACGAAATAGCATCAGGGATACGCACCTGCATGAAAGACATGAAATACACAGACACAATGTCACGATTCAAGAGAATTAATGTTGGAAAGTACGTTATAGGAATGCAGAAATTTGGAAAATATGGTTTTGGGGCCATTATTCCAGAGAGAGAGCCATTTGATGATGTAAAACTGAAACCGGGACTGGACATCATTCCTTATGTTGAAAAAGAGGCTCTGCAGGAATTTGCCCTTGTAGATGCGCAGAATTTTTTCACTGAAAAAGCACCGGAACTGGAAAACTGCGAAGGAATGGAGAAGGCATTTTCAAGAGAGCTGAACAGGCTGGAATCCAAATTCCCCGCAAGAATGGGTTACTACAGGCTTCATGAGCCTATGCCAGAACTCGGTTCAATGGGCATACAGGCTATAGTTACTGAGACAGCAGGAAAGTATCAGGCCGTTGTTCTTACAGATTCAAACAACATTACGAGAGAAGTTGTTGAACTATCCAGGGAACTTGTGAAGAACGATGTGCAGTCTCTTGAGATATACACCACTGACAACCATTACGTTAATGCAAACAATCTTGACATCAATCCGCTTGGACGAAGCAACACAACAGAAGCCGCAGCTGATTTGATCAGGAGAACTGTCCTGATGGCAAAGAACAGCGTAACAGACGTAAAGATTGGAATGAAAAGCCACACAGTCAGGGTAAAGATGGGAGAAGAAAACACCTACCAGAAGCTCATAGAGTCGGTTTTCACCTCCCTGAAAATGGCGAAATACACCATAATCATCACCATACCATCAAGCATTATTGCCTCAATAGCAGTTTTCAGATTCGTATTGCCAATTATTTAGTTTTATGCACCGCATAAAAATTAAATGGTAATTCAGCGGATTTGTCAGCTATTGTCTGACGGTTTATGTAGGTAAATATGTCATGAAACGTGTATACAAGGGCACATGTAATGTGTCTGCCAAGAAGTTTTATATATAACTTAACGAATTTGATACTATGGAATTAATTGCAGATGGAAACATCATTAGATCACTGAACCGAAGCGAACTTAGGCGCAAGGTTCTGTTCTACATGCTTTCCATTTACCCTTACAGGTCATACCTGTCTGAAATTTCAAGAGCTGTTAAATCTGACCCATCCAATGTTAAGGGTTGCCTTGAGGGTCTTGGAGTCAGGTATACGGGAGAGGAATCCCTTGTCGGACTTGGACTAATTTCCATTGAGCAGACTAAAAACGGATTCAAGTATTACAAGGTCAACGAAGACTATATCGAGGATATCAAAGGTCTCAAGACCATGTTCAATCACAAGAAAGTTTTCGCAGTAGAGATTGGGTAATTGCAAATCACCGGAATTCCGGGCATTTCCCTTTTTATTATATCAATTGGTAGGCTTTTCTAATAAGAAAGGCTTAATTATTAAATTTAAATAGAGTGTTGGTGGAGAATACGGTAGAAGCTGTAGATGAATGGGTAAACAAGCTAAACATTACATCTACAAAAGATGTTCAAGTACGTAGGATTCTTTTCGACCAGGTAGTGGGCCAGGAGGAGGCCAGGGAAGTAGTTAAAAAAGCCGCCCTCCAGAAAAGGCATGTACTTCTCATTGGGGAACCGGGTACGGGTAAGTCCATGCTTGCCCAGTCGATGGTTGATTTTCTTCCAAAAGATGAACTGGAAGATATTCTTGTTTTTCCAAATCCTGAAGATTCTAACAGACCAAAGGTCAAGACCCTTCCTGCGGGTAAGGGTAAAGAGATTGTTAGGCAATACCAGATTAAGGCTGAAAGAGAGAGAAAGGACAGATCCAGGGGAATCCTCTTTATCATAATATCGGTCATATTTCTTGGCATAGTTGCTTCAATCGCGTTCAGCAATTATACAATAGCATTCCTTGCCATTTTTGCCGCTCTTTTCATATACATGCTAATGGCTCTAAACCCGGGCATGAGAACTGAGAGGGCAATGGTACCAAAATTACTGGTATCGCATACTCCTACAGATAAACCTCCATTTATAGATTCAACCGGTGCACACTCAGGTGCCCTCCTTGGAGACGTCAGGCATGACCCGTTCCAGTCCGGCGGTCTTGAAACTCCTGCCCACGACAGGGTGGAGAGCGGAAACATTCACAAAGCACACAAGGGTGTGTTGTTCATAGATGAAATGAACCTTCTGAGACCGGAAAGCCAGCAGGCTTTGCTGACTGCAATGCAGGAAAAGAAGTTCTCAATTTCCGGGCAGAGTGAAAGAAGTGCAGGTGCAATGGTACAGACAGAACCTGTACCTTGTGATTTTGTTCTCGTGGCTGCTGGAAACCTAGACGCAGTTCAGGGAATACATCCCGCTCTGAGGTCCAGGATCAGAGGATACGGTTACGAAGTGTATGTAAACGACACAATGGAAGATAGTGACGAGAACAGGCACAAACTGGTTCAGTTCATTGCCCAGGAAATACTCAAGGACAAGAAGATTCCTCATTTTGATCTGAGTGCAGTCACTGAGATTGTAAAGGAAGCTCAAAAGAGGTCGGGAAGAAAAGGAAAACTTACCCTGAGATTAAGGGAGCTCGGCGGTCTAATAAGGGTGGCGGGCGACATTGCAATTACAGAAAAAACCGACATTGTATCTGCTAGGCAGGTAGTGGCCGCAAAGGCCCTGAGCAAACCACTTGAACAGCAGGTAGCGGACAGATCTATCCAAATAAGGAAATCCTACCAGACTTTCAGAAGTGAAGGCTCACAGGTTGGCATGGTCAACGGCCTTGCCGTTGTGGGTGCAAACACTGGAATGGCTGACTATACCGGTATTGTCATGCCAATCGTCGCTGAAGTAACTCCGGCCCAGCACAAGGGCAATGGGGTTGTCGTGGCAACTGGCAAGCTGGGAGAAATAGCAAAGGAAGCAGTCCAGAACGTCTCTGCTGTATTCAAGAAACTGAGCGGTAAAGATATTTCAGATATGGATATCCATATCCAGTTCATAGGTACTTACGAAGGCGTAGAAGGCGACTCTGCAAGCGTTTCCATTGCTACGGCAGTAATTTCAGCCATCGAGAACATACCTATTGACCAGACAGTGGCTATGACCGGATCACTGAGTGTAAGAGGTGCAGTTCTTCCAGTTGGAGGCGTCACTGCCAAGGTGGAAGCTGCAATAGAAGCAGGTATGAAAAAAGTAATAGTGCCATCTGCAAACTTTGGAGACATAGTCCTTGATCAGGCACATGAGGGGAAGATAGAGGTTCTACCTGCATCAGACATCAGAGAGGTATGGGAAAACGCTTTGATGGCGAGCCCTGAAAAACAGAAATTCCTTTCAACTGTGACCGATTTCCTAAACTCGAAGATGTTCGGTGGGAAACAGGGAAGACCAGGAACAAATGTTGCCTGAAATTTCCTTTCTAAAGATTCTAAAATGGGATAGTCTGGCTAATATGAGGGAATTCCTCAGAAACAGCCATGACGGTTTTTTTTCTTTCGTTGACGCGGATAAGATCGTTAGCCTTGAACAGATAAGGATTTGTTACACGAAATCCAAGAAGATTGTGGAAGCCTCAAACAAGTATAAAATGCCCGAATCAGTATTCCTCATGCTTCTTTCAGGGCAAACCCAGATATCAAGGGCCCAGGTTGAAATAGGTATCTGCAGCTCAACTAAATCAGTCCTTGCAGTATATGACTCAAAAGCCGAGTTTGAAAGGTTCACGGAAGAATGTGAAGGTGGCGTGAAGGTAGATTTTAAGATGCCTGTCCCAGAGGCTTCTATTGAAAAAGATGGGGAAATCTTCTCAAAAATGACCCGTGTGCAGTTATCTCTATAAACTTTTATATCGAAACCGCCAATAAGCTCTCGTGAAGAGCAACTTTCTCGCTTTATTTGGGCATGTTGCCATGGATGTTACCATCAGGGTAGACAGGTTACCCAGAATAGGTACCGTTGGAGTCAACCAAATGGAGCAGAACTTTGGAGGTACTGCTGGGAATTTTGCAATGGTTGCAGCCCGGCTGGGATATCCTTTTCACCTATACTCTGCAGTTTCTATAAAGACCCATTCTGATTACATTAAATTTCTTGATGAAATACAGGTTGACACATCTCATCTTATTGTAGACACTGAGGATATGGGTCCAATTGGTTATGCTGTAACAACGGGCGAAGAACAGATTTTTTATTTCTACCAAGGGCCCATGGGGCATTCACTTTATGATAGGTTGAAAATGAAATCACTGGAATATGATTATGTGCATTTTGGCACAGGTCTTCCTGAAGATTATCTGAAGCTGTCTGAACTTACCGGAAATTCAAAGATTGTATTTGATCCGGGCCAGGAAATCTCCTACAGGTATAGTGCAGAAAACCTGGAACCGCTGATGAAGATGGCGCACCTTACCATGCTTAACCAAATCGAGCTAGAAAAAGCAGCCTCCATTCTCGGAGTCAAAGAGGACGATATTCCGGGACTCTGCAGAAATCTCATTGTAACAAAGGGAAAGAACGGTTCCACATTGCACAGCAATGGCAATGTTAATTCCTTCAAAGCCTTGTTGAATCACAATCCCTATGATACGATTGGAGCTGGAGATGCTTTCAGGGCTGGTTTCTATTTGGGGCTCAACCTTGGGAAGAACATGGAGGAATCAATAATAATTGGCTCGGTTACTTCCAGTCAGGCTTTGAAGAGACCATTCAGAGAATTCAGCATGAACCAGTTGCAAATAATGGATATTTACGAAAAAAATAGGGAAATGCTCCTTCCGAAATAATTTTAGTTTTCCATTCCCTTATGCTGGTATGCCGGTCTACAAATTTGAGGGCAGAACTCCAAAGATTGATCCTACAGCGTATGTTTTTCCTAATGCAGTTATAATAGGAAATGTAAAATTGGGAAAAGAGGTGTGGATAGGCCCAGGGGCAGTTCTGAGAGGAGATTACGGCGAAATTGAAGTGGGGGATTTCACTGCTGTTGAAGACAATGTCGTTATACACGCAAGACCTGGTGAAAAAACTACCATAGGAAAACACGTGACCTTGGGCCATCTATCTGTAATCCACACGCCTACCATTGAAGACTGGGTAGTAGTGGGCATGGGTTCAACCATATCTGATTTTGCAGAAGTTGGTGAGTGGGCAGCCATTGCTGAAGGTGCTGTGGTGAGAAACAAGGCACAAATCCCAAAAGGGAGTATTGCTGCAGGAGTTCCTGCCAAATTAATAGGCCAGGTT
>JBJKQJ010000015.1:0-11509 GCA_046705445.1 Thermoplasmataceae archaeon | reverse complement strand
CCTGGGGAGAGTACTGGAGGGAAATTGACGGTGAAAACATGTACTTCTGCTGCAACATCTGTGCCGATATATTTGAAACCATGGTGTCCAGGGTCAAGGAGAAAACAGGCTGGCCATCCATAGATTATATTGAACTGGTTGGCAACTACAGCAAAGGGAGGGAATGTAATGCAAAGCATGGCGACGAAGAGTTCAGATACTATTTCAGGACGTATTCAAACGGAGACTTCATAACTTTCGAACCCAGATGACCATAACATGCATTAGAAACATGAAATCTGCTCACTTTTTTCATCTTATTTAAATTGTTCCAGTCCCTTTTTTGTAGCATTAGCCAATAATGAAAGGAACGGAATTGATAAAAAATGAGCAATAAATCAGCAGCCGTAATTGGCGCCGGCACCATGGGAAGTGCCATAGCAGTTGCACTGAAAAACAACGGATATAATGTGGTAGCTACTAGAAGATCACTGGGGAAACTTGATGATCTCAAGGAAATAGGAATAGAGGCTTCCTCCAACAACAGGGAAGCGGTCATAAAGTCGGATGCCGTGGTATTCTCACTGAAGCCCGGAGATACTGTAAAGGAAATTGAGAAACTGAAGAAGGAGCTTGAGGGAAAGATGGTTATCTCCATCTGCGCCAGCCTTCCAATTTCTAAAATGGAATCCTTGCTTCCTGATTCTGTGGTAATCAGGGCCATGACAAATGTTGCTTCAAGGGTAGGAGGCGGATTCACTGCATACTGCATAAGCGACAAGGTAACAGGAGAACAGGAAAAGGAAGCCCTTGACGTCCTCAGATGTTTCGGGGAAGTTGAAAAAATAGACGAGAATTACATGGATATCCTCACTCCAATAAGTGGCAGCGGACCGGCTTATATCTTCACAGTCATAGAAGCAATGGTATATGCAGGCCTCAAAGTAGGGCTTCCAAGAGAGCTAGCCCTAAGGGCATCGTATCAGACAATACTGGGTTCTGCAAAACTTGTTGCCGAAAGCGGTGAATCCCTGTCAGCTCTAAAAGAGACTGTCATCACCCCTGGAGGAGTAACCATAGAGGCACTTTACGAACTGGAAGATTCCAGAATCACCACGGCTTTTATGAAAGCAATTGAGGCTGCGGCCGATAAAGCGAAGAGGGGATCTATGGATTTCCTGACCAAAATGGACAGTACCGCATAAAAAAAGTGTTATGAAATAAATATAGGGGGAGAGGGGGGTGCATTTCCTATGGAACTATTTTAGGTCTACCCATGGTGGCATCCACCATTCTATCCCTTATTGAAATCTTAACGTCGGGTCCAGATTTCATGTATTTTCTCTGAACAAATCCCAGAGCAATAGAAGAATCAAGCACTGGAGATAGAGTTCCACTTGTTATAATGCCAATCTTCTGTCCATCTAGAAAAACCTCTGAACCTGCTCTTGGTATGAGTTTTCCGTTGAGCTTGAACCCACGGAATATAAAATTGCCCTTATTTTCAAGGGCCTTTTTTCCAATATAATTACCTTCATTATTCACAATAAATGATATGGAGCACTCATATGGGTTCCTGTCTCCATTGAAATCTGTTCCCGACAGAAGCATGCCTTTCTCCATTCTCAGAGTATCCCTTGCGCCAAGGCCACAAGGTAGGCCTGATAATTCAGTGATAAGTTCCAGGACTCTGTTCCAGACCGCTGGAGCATCTGAGGATGAAACAAGAAGTTCAACTCCTGTTTCTCCAGTATATCCTGTTCCTGAAACTATTATTGATTTATTTCCTGTGATTCTATTTACACTGTAATTGCCGATCTTTTCATTGAAGTGGAAAGGTTCCGGAAAATGCAGGCCCATCTTTTCTATTATCTCTGGGCTCTTTGGTCCCTGGACTGCAATACAGCAGATATCAGAAGAAATGTTTGTAATATCAACATTGTAATTCTTCTTATTCTTATTTACCCAGTCAAAAATCAATTCAATTGTTGAAGCATTTGGGACGAAGAAGAACTCCTCTTTTTCCAATCTGTACACTATTGTATCATCGATGATTGTTCCATCTTCCTTTAGAAAAGCTGTATATGTAGCTTCACCATTTTTAAGTGAGGAGACCGTTGTGGGAAAAATCGAATCAAGAAATTTTTCAGCATCCGGTCCCTTAACTGTAATATCGCCCATGTGGGAAACATCGAATATTCCAACATGTTTCCTCACAGCCATGTGCTCCTCCAGTATTTTCGTGTACTGCAGAGGCATATCCCAACCATGAAAATCAATAATTTTTGCGCCGAGTTTTACATGCTCATCATATAACGGAGTTCTCTTATTTTCCATACCCACCATCTCAATTCATTCTCCAGAGGAAGCGGACCCCCCTCCCCCTATCATGCTGATAAAGTATTCATGCACTCTTGTATCTTTTGTTAATTCTGGATGGAAAGTCAGGCCCAGGATATTTCCTTTCCTGACCATTACTATCTTTCCATCATGAGATGCAAGGATCTTCGAGGTTCCAGCATCAGAAATCACGGGCGCCCTGATGAAAACAGCCATATACTTACCGATCCCCTTAATTGTAATTTCATCCATGAACGAATCAATCTGCCTTCCATATGCATTTCTTTCAATGGTAGTATCTATAAGACCCATGCCTTTCACCCTGGGATCGTTCGTTTCAGATGAAATTAATATGAGACCGGCACAGGTTCCCATGACAGGGAGACCAGCTTTCGCCATGCTCCTAATCTCATCATAGAGATCGTACATTTCAAGAAGTTTGAAAATTGTGGTGCTTTCCCCGCCGGGGATTATCAAGCCGCCAAGGCCCTTTAACTGATCCTTTTTCCTGACATCTATAATTCTGATCTCCTGCCCGCTCTTTCTGGAGATTTGTCTAATTAGGTCCGCGTGTTCAGAAACGTCTCCCTGAAAGCCAATAATTCCTATAATCATCAAAATACCGTCTTCCGCATATATTGAAACAGGATTAAACGATTCATTTGTAGAGTTCTATGTAATCATACGCCTTGAGGTTGCCAAAGCAGTACTGTACCTTTGTGAACCTGCCCTTAAGATCGGCAACTTTCTTTTTCACCTCAGAAGGGTCCGGATAGTTCTTTATAGCCCATGAGAGAATGCTTGCCAGCTCCCTCACATCTGATTCCCTGAACCCTATTCTGGTAATTTCTTGGGTACCGATCCTTATGCCACTTGGATCCTGTGATTTCTTGTTGTCATCCCATGGCAGCAGGTTCTTGTTTAGCACAATTCCACAGGATTCAAGATGCTCAGCCACCTTCTTTCCTCCCCCATTTTTTCGTACATCGGCCACAAGGGTGTGTGATTCAGTAAACCCACGATCTTCTCCCAAGACTTTTATTCCTGATTCATGCAGCTCCTGGGCCAGTGCTTTTGAATTCTTTATGATCTGGTCGGCATAGGCCTCCCCAAATTCAAGTTCCTCTGCCAGCGTTACACCCAGCGCAGCCATGGTGTTCAGGTGGTGGTTGCTGAGCGTTCCTGGAAAGACACCCCTCTGCACAGATTTCCAGACACCATCCTCGGTATTTCCCAGGATCAGGCCATGCTGCGGTCCAGGAAGCGTTTTATGTGTGGATCCGGTGATTAGTTCCGCACCTTCCCTGAGAGGGTCCTGGAATCTTTTTCCTGCGATGAGTCCAAGGACGTGAGCAGCATCATACCATACTCTGCAGCCGACTTCCTGAAAAGCGTCCTGCAGTTCTCTCAACGGGGTTGGAAACAGGAAAACAGACTGCCCTACCAGGCACACCTTAGGTTTTTCCCTCTTTATCATCTTTGCTGCCTCGTCCGGGAGTATGGTCATGGTTTCGGCATCATATGGGTAATTGACTATATTCAGGCCCCTGAGTCCAACTGCCCCGAATTTGGCAGCGCTTATGTGCCCACCACCAGACAGATCCGGTGTAGCAATTTTATCTCCGGGTTTAAGGAGCCCATAAATCACTGCCGTGTTTGCATTTGTACCGGATACGGGGCGGGGATCGCTTTGCTTCGACTGGAAAAGCCTGTTGGCCAGTTCCATGATTTTGTCTTCAATCTGGTCTACGTAAAAATTTCCCTGATAGTATCTGTGATGGGGCAACCCCTCGGCATATCTGAAACCCAGGTCTGAAAGAAGCATTTCCATGGCCATTGGGCTCATGATATTTTCGGATGCGATGAGAGGTATACTCTCCTTGAAAAACCTGTTATGATCCCTGGCCAGTGATCGCAGTTCAAGAGCTTCTTTCAGATTATCGGTCATAATGGAAGATCATTACTCTCTATAATTATCTTCATTCCAACATGATAGCATGCTTCTGTCGGGACCATTTACCTACACCAACAGGTATGGGATTACATTCATATCATTCTTAAATAAGTGTCAAGCCATAGATCAAAACCTTGACTAGATGATTATTATAAACATACACCTGCTGGCTATTCTGCCATTGCTACTGTTTTCCATAGCCACAGCTGTAAGGTATTCTTTCTTCAGCAGCACCCGTGACAAAATACATGATGAATATGTAATAGCAAAGCTCCGGGAGGATTTCCTTTTCTCGTTTGTAATTGAAACCATCATTCTGGCAACCATAAATGGGATAATCATGGCCGAACTCTCCGGCGATTTTGGGGCTGGCACAGGTTTCCTCCTTGCGGGTATTTTTCTTGGAATTCTTATACTTTCACTGTTGAGAAACGGTTACGAGGACCTTTCAGAATATTTCATTGCAATCCTTGGGCTCCTTTTCCTTTACGAATTTGTATATTTCCTCTCGGCCGGTAGCTATGCAAATGTCCTGGGATTCACAATGGTAGGATGGCAGATAGCTGTTGCCTGGTACTTCGGATTCATAGGAGTCTGTATAGGGGCCTTCATTTTAATCGTCTGGATGAGATCCAGGCAGGAATAACAGCCAAAGGAACAAAAGAAAAATTATTTTGAGAAAAACTCCTGCAGCCGGTTCATGGCGACCTCAAGGGACTCCATAGAACCCGAGTACGAAATTCTCAGGTGGTTTTCTCCCCTGCTTCCAAAGGCTGAACCTGGAAGAACAGCAACATTGTAGTCCTCCAGGATCTCTGCAGCCACGTCGGTGGATTTCCTGCTCCCGGTGTATGAGGGAAACATGTAAAAAGCACCTTCAACAGGGTTTACGCTGACGCCCGGAATTTCTCCCAACCTCTTTGCAACAAAGTCTCGCTTCCTGTGCAGATCTCTCCGAAACTCCTCTATCTTTGAATCCATTCGGTCCAGGGCAAAAGCGGAAGCGTGTTGTATAAATGGAGGGAAGCAGGTCACCGCCTGATCCATATATCTTCCGAGGAGTGAGACAAAAGCTTCACTCGCAACGATATACCCTGCGCGCCAGCCGGTCATTGCATAACTCTTGGAAAGGGTGAAAAGGGAAATAACCGTATCAGGGGACGATTCAAATGAACCTATGGACACGTGTTCAGCACCATAGGTAAGATCTTCATAGGCCTCATCGCTAATTATGCGGATCCCTTTAGATTTGCAGATCTCATAGAGTTTCCTGAGTTCCTCCCTGGAATATACCTTTCCAGTGGGATTTGAAGGGGTATTGACCACCACCGCTCTTGTTTTCGATGTGATCTTTTCCTCTATCTCTTCAAGGTCCAGAGAATAGTTATCTTTGAGATAGTATGGAACAGCCCTTATTCCGGCCAGGACTGCAGGTTCGGTGTAGAAATAACCCGGATCCGGGACCAGTACCTCATCTCCCCTCCCGGTATTGAGGGCCATATAAATGGCATAAATCCCCATCTTGCCGGACATGAAATCAGTGTTCTTTTCCTCGCAATGGATTCCGTTCTTCCTCCCCACCTTTCGAACTATGGCGGCGCGCACCTCGGGAATGCCAAGTGAGGAAACGTAATGGGTCATTCCCTTATCCATGGCCTTGCCGGCCTCTTCTATAATTTCCTGAGGAGTATCATACACCGGTTCTCCGATAGCCAGTGAATAAACGGTCTCACCCGCTGCAATTTTTCTCATGACCTTGCCAATAACTTCCAGCGAAGACGAATGTTCCAGATCATAAAGGGGCATAACATGGCATGATAACTCTTTATTTAACGTATCCAGGATGAACTGTGGTCAGAGATGCAACAAATTTATTGGCTCACTCTATGACACATCATGACAGACCACAGACTCCTCATTGAATCCGGCAATGGAACAACAACAATATTTCTCAATAATCCGGAAAAACTCAATGCCATATCTCCCGAAATTGTGGAAGAGATGCTTGACAAATTACGGGAGATTGAGGAAGATCCGGAAGTCAGGGTAGTCGTATTAAGGGGAAAAGGAGGAAACTTCTCGGCAGGGGCAGATCTCGAGGCACTTGAGAAATTCACACCGGCTCAGGCTTTAAGATTTCACAGGAAAATGAATGACATAATTCGCCTAATGAACAGTTCCAGCAAGATATTCATCTCTGTAATGGAGGGTTATGCCCTTGGGGGCGGCTTTGAACTTTCACTTTCAACTGACCTAAGGATATGCACAGAAGACGCTATACTTGGGCAGCCCGAGAGCAATGTTGGGCTGAATGCCGGCGCAGGTGGCAACGCAATCCTGCCTAGGGTGGTTGGAAAGGCCAATGCACTTTACATGGTGCTTACAGGTGAAAAACTGACTGCTGCAAGGGCTTATGAACTTGGAATTGTGCAGATGGTTTCACCAAGGGAGCAGCTTGAACATAAGGTTGACGCCCTTGTAACAGGAATCCTGAAAAAACCTGTTTCAACAATTGAAATGGTCAAGATAGCAGTGAACAGTTCTTTGTCCTCCGGGACGGACAGCGCCCTGGAAGTGGAAGCACTCGCGTTTGCCCTTTTGCATGGAGATGAAGAAGTAAAAGGAAGGATCAGGAAATTCCTGAAAAAATAAGTTTGTGGGATAAAAAATAAAAATTTGGTGTTTTTATCAGGCTTCTGCTTCCAGCGCCATTCTGTCAACGGTTCTATCCAGCTCTTTGTTTCGGTCTTCCTTCACAAAGGTTAGAAGAACAATGCCGATAACGAAGGCCACCGATCCATAGGCCAGTGCTGTTCCAAGGGTTGTTGCGGATGCCAGTATGGCAATCAGGAACACAAGACCGGCTCCAGCATATCTACCAAGTGCTGTTATGACTGCGAAACCTCCAGCTCTTGCCTCAGTAGGGTATATTTCTGGCACCCATAGTGAGAACACAGAGAAGTCGGCTCCACCTATTCCAAGCAGTATCAGGAGGGGCAGGAACAGGAACAGGTTGTGCTGGTTGGCAGCAATACCAAAGGCAGTGGCAAGTCCGATTATCATCATTGTCATGAATATAGACAATGTGACCTTTCGGCCAAGCTTCTGAACCATATATGGCATTATGAGACAGAAGAGCAGTGTAAAAGCAGATATGGTTACTCCACCAAGCACGACATACCAGGTTACTGGAGTGTTTGCAGCGAGAGTTCCATGGGCTGCTGCGTATTTTACAAGTCCTGCAATTGTAGATGGTGCATACAGGACTCCACCATAAAGTCCCGTGATGACCGGTACCATTACAAGTACCATAAGAACGGTGGTTCTCCTGTACTTCTGTGAAAACAGCACCTTCATCGACATGGACAGGCTCATCTTTTCGCCCTGCTTGTCTTTCTTCTTCTGCCATACTTCAGGCTCCTTGGCTCTGAGTCTTATGTATGCAAGAACTGCTGCTGGAATTATCCCGATAAAGAAGATTGCTCTCCAGGCATAACTGCTTGGAATCACCATCAGGAGCAGAGGGGTCGTTACTGCTGCAACTATGAAACCAGCGTACCACGCACTGTGGAACCTTCCGGCCCATATTTGTCTTGATTTTTCTGGAAATACTTCAGAAACTCCAGTTCCTCCAATAAACCATTCGGCTCCAAGTCCAAATCCGGCAACAAATCTAGCTATTCCAAACTCGATGAGGTTATAGGACAGTCCTGAGAAGAATGTACCAAGTGCATAGAGCAAAATAGCCACTCCAAGCATTCTCATTCTTCCAAACTTGTCAGCGATCGGGCCAAAAATAAAAGCTGTCCCCCATCCCACAAGGAAGATGGCAAACATGGCGAGACCGTACGGCGCTACAGCCGCTCCTTTCAGGCCGCTTCCAGTTAATAAAACTGGCAGGGCCGCAAGGATGACAAAGGCGTAAATAGTCGTGTCATAACCATCGAGTAGCCAGCCGAAATAACTCGCCCAGAAGACGTGTTTTGCGGCGGCATCCATCTTATCATTAGGTAATGCACCTTCTGTCATTGAAATGCTATGACGGATCATGGCTTAAAGTTTCTTTAACATTTATCAACAAATAACTGGTCCAGCAGGAAAACAGCGTGCCCAGTGAATTACTAGCCAATCTTGAATTTTAATTGAAATGCCTTTCTAAGCTGATTTATTAATGAATCTGAACCAACCCCATCAGCTAAAAGATTTGGAACCAGACTCTTCAGTCTTGGAGGAAGGTAAAGTGGGGGTAAAGGAATAGGGAAAATAATATTCAGATTGAAACTCTTCAAGAAATCAACATGGACAGCAATCCTCCCCTTCAAGGCTTAAAGGTTCTCGACCTGACCCAGGCCATGGCAGGCCCCATGGCCACCATGCTTCTTGGAGACCTTGGCGCAGAAGTGATAAAAATTGAACCGCCTGCTGGTGACCAGACCAGACTCTGGGCCCCACCCTACATACAGGGAATTTCTGCGTACTTCATGAGCGCCAACCGAAATAAGCGAAGCATTTCGGTTGATCTGAAAAAACCCGAAGGGCTGAAGATTCTTAAACAACTGGTTGCAGATGCCGACGTTATAATAGAGAATTTCAGACCCGGAACACTGGAAAGGCTGGGATTACCCCACGAAGAGGCCATGAAACTCAATTCCAGGCTTATATTCTGCAGCCTTTCTGGTTATGGGCAGACAGGACCCCAGAAAGACTGGCCGGGTTACGACTTGACGGTACTTGCCAGCAGCGGATTGCTGAGCCTCAATGGTGAAGAAGGAAGGCCCCCAATCAAATTTGGAGTGCCTATAGCAGATATTGTTTCTGGCATGTTTGCAGACATTGCAATACTTGGTGCCATATATGAAAGAACGAAGAGCGGAAAGGGGCAGTTCATCGATATGTCCATGCTTGACGGGAATTTCCTGATACTATCACACCAGGCACTCAATTATTTCGCAACGGGTAAGAATCCAAGGAAACTTGGGTCTGCACATGCAAGCATAGCACCATATCAGGTTTTCAAGGCCTCTGATGGCTACATTGCCATTGCCGTGGGAACTGAAAAACTCTGGGGAGATTTCTGCAGGAGCATCAACAGGGAAGACCTGATGTCCAACCCCCTCTTTACTACCAATAGGGAAAGGGTGGAGAACAGGGATAAGCTGGTTGAGGAGCTCGAAGCAACCTTAATGAAAATGAACACTGAAGAACTATCATCCATTCTTCACAAGGCGGGAATCCCGGTAGCACCAATCAACACCGTGGAAGATGCAATCAACAGCGAACATCTGAAGGCCAGGGACATGGTTACAACCATGGACGCCCCCTATGGAAAAATACCAATGCTGGGAACGCCATTCAAGCTTTCCAGAACTCCAGGCAAACTTTCCAGGGCCCCTCCAGAACTGGGAGCGGACACCGAGGACATTCTTTCATCAGCAGGTTATTCCAGAGATGAAATTGATAAACTGATTTCAGACGGCGTAGTAAAAGTAAAAAAATAGCAACCGATCTGAATTCAGGAACGGTTGCACACAGGGCCGAACTCATCCTCAGTTATGGACACATTGTCTCCCCTGTTCAGTTCTTCGGTGGTCCTGCAGAAGCCTCTGGCCCCGCCTGAAGTCTCAAACATTATTATGCTGTAATCATCCGGAAACGGGTTCGGAGTTGCTATAAGGTGCACTGCATCCAGCGCTTTCCCTTCAACGATCTCAGTCTCCTGAATCTTTGAGGAATGGCATTTGGGGCAATCACTTCTCTTAAAGATAAATTCAGTTGAACAGTCCTGGCACTTGTTGAATTTCATTCAGTTCACCTCGTATAAAATTGAAGTAGAGTTATTCCCGAATCCCGCCATGCTCAATGAGAATCCTGTTGTGAGGTTCTTTGCCTGCCTCTTTCCGGCCTGGCCCGTCAGTTGAAGATAAATCTCTGCCGTCTGGGCAACTCCACTGGCTCCGATGGGGTGTCCTTTTGAATTCAGCCCCCCGCTCGTGTTTATTGGCAATCTCCCATCTATGGCAGTCTCGCCTGTTTCAAGAGCTTTCCATCCTTCCCCCTTCCTGAAGAATCCAACATCTTCCGACTCAACGATTTCAAGAATGGAAGCCATATCATGAAGTTCCGCAATATCAACATCCTGGGGAGTCTTGCCAGCCTTTTTGAAAGCTATCCTGGAGGCTTCCTTGACAGAATCAATTGTAACCAGTGAACTCCTTGAGGTAATGGAGGCTGTTCCCGAGCTTGCGCCCATTCCAATTATCTTTGCACTTTTTCCGGAGAAACTGCCGGCGTTTTCATCGCTTGTTATGAGGAGGCTTACAGCTCCGTCGCTAACGGGGCAGTATTCGTAAATCCTAAGGGGATCTGCAATTACCTTTGACTGCATTACTTTCTCCAGGGGAACCGGAGCCTGGAAGTGTGCAAAGGGATTCAGAGATCCGTTGTAATGGTTCTTTACCGCTACCATCGCTATGCTCTCCCTGCTTGGCGAAAAATCTCTGATATATGATCTAGTCATGAATGCTGCAAGGGAAGGAAGCGAGACTCCACCCTTCCTTTCTTCAGGGGGAAGCAATGAGGCAATTATCCTTGTGGAATTTTTAGTGGGATAGCCTGTCATCTTCTCCGCACCAGTGACAAGAACATTATTGGCCTCACCCGATGCTATGAGGGCCTTTGCCACCAGCACCGCTGATCCGCCGCTGCCGCTGGTATTATCAACTCTTACCGAAGGTGTATTTTCAATTCCAAGATGGGTAGTGAGCAGGTTGTTCAGGCCAGATACATCATTAAATTCACCAGAATATGAGTTGGAGACTACAACAAAGTCAATCCCGTCACCATATTTCTTGACAAGAGGGAAAGCTGACTCGCTGGCAATGTCATAGATGTCATCATCTCTTTTGCCGAATCTGGCAAAATTGGCAGCAACTATGGAGGTCATAAAAAAAGATAAGCCTCTGGTCTAATTAATTGTTGTACTATTGGAGGCCACCTGGCAGCAAAGTGCTGAATCCCGCATCAACTTCCAGTATCTGACCCGTTGTGATTCGGTTGAACATAAGCATTTGGACTGCTTCCGAAACTGAACGAGCATTGTGTCTACCAATTTCGCCAAGTTTCTCGTTCATTTCAGGTTCACCACAGTTTTCCTTGGCAATGAATCCGGGAGCAACAGCGTTTACCCTGATGTTCCTGGGAACCAGTTCCTTTGCAAGGTGCCTGACCATGTAGTCA
>JBJKQJ010000014.1:0-6113 GCA_046705445.1 Thermoplasmataceae archaeon | reverse complement strand
TTCCTCAAATGAAGGTTCTTTACTGTTCCATATCATCTGTGAATAAATAGCCTGTTGAATCAGAATCTGCTCACCGGAAATCAGCTTTTGCGATCTCCCAATTGAACTCCTGAACGGCTGTGCTTTATTTCCGTAATTGAAGTCCACCACCAGTTCAGCCTCCACTCTGGGGAATTCTATTTCAGGAGAAGAGATGCAGTTAACAGCAATATCCGTTTTCAAAACAGTAGATGCAAATTGTGGTTCTAATTTTTCACAACTTGCAGAAAAACCTCTACTTTTCAGTTCAAGACACAATTTATTGGCCCTGTTAATGGTCCTGTTAAAAATCCTCAAGTTGCATCCAGCCTCAGCAAAGAGGTATGCGGCAGTTCTGGCTGCTCCTCCGGCGCCGAATATGGTGCACTCTTTTCCGCCGAGGTTCTGGAGGTAGTTTTCGGATAGCTTTTTCAGAGCCATGAAATCAGTGTTGTAACCCTTTTTCTGGAATACAAGGTTTACACTCCCTGTTCTCTGGGCTTGTTCCTCAAGACCGTCCAGAAGTGGAACTATTCTTTCTTTGTAGGGGACTGTGACATTGATCCCTGCGGCCCCGTTAATTAGGGAGAGGGCATTGGAGTCAAATTCATCCGGATTTATGTCAAAAAGTCCATAGACAGCGTCTATGCCATGTTTCGCAAAGAAGTGGTTGTGTATTGCCGGAGATAGTGAATACTCAATGTTGTGCCCCAGAAGGCCGAATATTAAGGAGTTTCCTGGTTCATAACCTTTCAATGTAATCACCCACATCCGAAAGCTTCACTTCGAAAACGTCGGAATAACCTGGTTTAATCGGCAAAGGGATCTTCACAGTATTGCGGAGTGCTTTCTTGTCTGAAGAAATGGCTTCCTTCATTCTTCCTTTCATTCCTGCAAAGAAACCTCCATCTATAGTATTCGGCAACCCAATTTTCCCAAGCAATTCCCGGGCAGAACCGAATAGATCTTCTCCAACAAGGCCCAATTTTATGCCCATATCAAGTTCAAGGAGCATTCCAATAGCCACTGCCGTGCCATGTCCGGTTGTAAAGTTGGTGGCGCTCTCAATCGCATGGCCCAGGGTATGCCCGAAGTTGAGCAAGATCCTCTTTCCCAACTGGTCAAATTCATCGCTGGCAACAATGTCCATCTTGTCCTTTACGCATCTCAGCACGAGGTTTTCAAGACCCATGTTTTCTTTCAACATGTCTCCAATGGGATGGCTGTTCAGCTGGAGAAACAATTCAGGATCAAGAATAAGTGCATATTTGGCAACCTCCCCCATTCCGTCTATTATGAGTCTACTTGGCATTCCAGGGATTAAGGATACGTCAATGAGCACTTCACTGGGGCTGTAAAAACTTCCTATCAGGTTTTTTATGCCGTTTAGGTTCACAGCATTCTTTCCCCCCAATGCAGCGTCCACCATTGCAAGAAATGTTGTGGGGATTGAAACATACCTTACGCCTCTCATATACATGGACGCTGCCATACCCGCAGCATCGGAAGTTGTGCCTCCCCCAATAGAGACAATTGTAGAACTCCTCCTGAATTCTGCTTTCCGCATCTCCTCAATGATCTGGATGACAGACTGCAGAGACTTCCCCTCCTCGCCATCTTTCAAGGGATATGCATGAATGCTGTACTGTGCAAGAACGGGTTCAACCATGGATGCGATAGATTCAGGATATACGGCAAGCGTGTTTTCGGGCAATCCCTGAATATATTCTTTTACACTCTTCCCGACTGTTACTCTGGTTTCTCCCCTGGAGAGAGTGTATGAGAGTTCATGCATTCTAACCTCTTATGACATCCTGAAGTCGTTTCACCTGTTCAGTAAGCTTTTTTAAATCTTCAAGTGTTATTTGTTGTTTTCCATCGCTTAGTGCCTTACTGGGATCAGGGTGCACTTCCACAAGAAGCATGTCGCATCCTGCTGCGACGGAGGAAAGCGCCAGGGGTATCACAAGCTCCCTGGCGCCGGCAGCATGACTGGGATCAGCACAAATTGGCAGATGGGACTCCCTCTTTGCCCTGGCTATGGAACCCAGGTCCAGGGTGAATCTGGTAGAGTTCTCAAATGTCCTTATTCCCCTTTCGCAGAGAACCACAGACCCGTTGTTTTCGCCCATTACGTAATCTGCAGTCGCAAGCCATTCACTGTAAGTATTACCCATACCTCTCTTGAGAAGTACCGGCTTTCCTGTGCCTGCAACCTTTCTGAGAAGCTGGAAATTCTGGGCATTTCTTGAACCTATCTGAAGGAGGTCCACAGAATCAAAGTTAACAAGATCATCAGATGACAGGATTTCCGAGACAATTGGAAGCCCTGTAGCATCCCTCATTCTTTTCATTATGTCTATGCCGGCGGCACCCTTTCCCTGAAATGTAAAAGGACTGGTACGCGGTTTGAAGGCACCACCCCTGATTATATGGGCGCCACTGTTCTTTAGGCCTTTGGCAAACTCCTCTACTCCATCCTCAAAATCAACTGAACAGGGTCCTGCTGCAATAACCAGCCCTTCTCCTATCTCCACACCATCAACAGTAACTAGGGTGTTATCCTTTTTCCATTCCCGCGAGCTGAGTATGAAGTCTCCGTCTACCACTGCCTCTGATTCCACGGAGTCATCATGGATTTGTGGGCCCGTATCCGGCCAGGTGAGGAACAGCGTCTTTCCATAAAGCTGCAGCTTTTTCGATGATAATGTTGAGTTTTGAAGTTTCTCAACCAGCTTTGATGGATCTGCACCGTCCTTTAACACAAATAACCTGTAATTTACCAATTAAATCCCTCTAACGAAGAAGATCAATACCAGTAGAATGGCCCAACATGAAAAGTGTCTCCAATGGGCAGGTTTATATGCTCTTCTTCTATCTCCATGACACTCAGTATCACTGTATGTATTTAAACATTACTGTTTTGTATTTCTCTTGGCAAATATAACCTCTGGTTTTTTAAACTTCACAGTCAGCAAATACCCTCCGCACAGAGTAATGGAAAACAGAATCAAAAACTCATTGGCTTAAAAAATAAAAAAATAAAAATTTGGAAAATATTTATGCAGTGGCTTTCTCCATTGGAGCCGGTTTCAGGAAGGTTCCAGCTGCAAGAGACCACAGTATTGTTACGATCAGGTTCAGTATGAGTGCAATCGTTGCTACATACAGCAGACCAAATGGTGTGGTCATCAGTGAAGAAGTCGGGGCACCGAAATGGTTAGCCGACTCAACATAGTATAAACCTGATACTATTCCTACTACCCAGCCTGCAATAAGGCCGTTCTTGTTCAGTCTGTTTGTATACATTCCGAGGAAGATTGGCGGGAGTGTCTGTGTTATGAGAATTCCTCCAAGAAGCTGCAGGGATATGGCGTATGTATCCGGAATAAGGAACACGAATCCCAGTGCAAGGAACTTGAAGATAACTGATGCCCATTTAGCCATTCTGGCTTCCTGCTGAGGAGTCATATTGGGCCTGAATTCCTTCACGATGTTTCTCGTGAGCAGGTTGGCCTGTGAAATGGCCATAATTGCAGCAGGCACTAATCCTCCTATGAATATACCTAGGAATGCAAAACCGGCGAACCATTCAGGCATGGTAGTGAGTATAAGTTCCGGGACCACAAGGGAACCATTGAACTGGGCTGTGCCGAAGTGTGTCGCTGCCAGTGCAGGGGGAACAGCAAATACGAGGACACCAAACAGTGTGAGCAGGAAAAGTCCAACTCCATATATTGGAAGCATTGCAGTGCTGTATCTTACATTCTTGGCACTCTTTGAACCAAGGACGCCGTTTATGGCGTGAGGGTAAAGATAAAGTGCCAGTGCGCTAAGAACAAACAGACTCAGGAAAGCCGGTCCAAGGGCAGGGCTGAGTGTAGAATAGAGGGCCTGCTTGAGGCTGGGCGAGGCAGCTCCAGCCGTGGCCGCGTCCTTGAAAGCAGTCGCGAAACCTCCCTTAATGGAGAGTGGAACTGCAACAACAACTACCACTACTGATATGAGGATTATGAGATCTTTCATTACTGCAGTAAGGGTAGCTCCCCTCAAACCGCTCCAGAAAGTAAAGGCGGCCAGTATGACAAATGATATGATCAGTGCAATCTCTCCAACTTCACCTATTACTGTTGCAGAGGTGAAGTATGGGGCCAGCATGACAGTAAGAACAGCCTTCATTCCCACAATCTGAAGTGCAATGTATGGGAGTTCTGCAATTATTCCTGTTATGGCTATGAGTATGGCAAGGGTCTTGCTCTTGTACTTGTCCTTGACAAAGTCAACTGCAGTGACATAATTCTTTTCCCTGGACAGTTTCCAGAGTGTTGTCATTGCAATCAACGCAACTGCAAATGTTGCCATGACGTATGGCGTGGCAAACATGTAAATGCTTCCCTTGGCCATTTCTGCAGACGGAACTGCAATGAACGTATACGCCGTATAAAGGTCAGCACCTACCAGGAACCATGCAAGGTATGTTCCAAGCTTTCTTCCAGCCAGTGCCCATTCACCAAGTTCATTGAGATCTCCCCTTCGCCATCTGCTTGCTCCGAATCCCAGTGCAACGAAGACGATGAACAGGGCAATGAACACAATCCAAACTACTAACATTACTCACCAAACCTCCTGACCAAAATCCTCGCAGCAATCAGGTAAAACAGTGCTGCTACGAATAGCCACAATCCCTGGAACCAATAAAAGAAGGGTAGGCCAAGGAATGTTGGGTTCTCCCTATTGTACAGAGGCAATGCCAGAAGCACAATAGTTGGTATAGCGAGCAACAAACCAGCTATCACATAGTCTTGATCCATGTGTACTTCAGAAGATCACGTGCTTTCATGATTTAAATCTTTCTATCAAAATATTCCCAAAATCCGATTATTTTCTAATTCTGGTTAAACATCATATATTCCAGGATATATAAATACTCTGTAACTCAGGGTATATGGGAGGATGAGAGAAAATTTCTGTATCCATAATTAAATGGATCAATAAATTGATTATACCTTACTATTGGCATACACTATTCAATAGAAGCAAGAAGATATTTATTTTATGAGGGTAAACGTCTGTTTAGTCCATGCACCAAGCATTTATGATTTCAGGGTAAAGAATCTGCGGTCCGGACCAATAAGCGACGTTGTCCCTTCAACACCACTTTTTGAGATGTATCCTGTGGGATTCATCAGCATGCTGAATTCCCTTGTTAACCGGGGCTACAATGCAAGAATCAGCAATATTGCAGTCCTTATGCTCTATTCAAGGGGATTTGATCCAGAAAAGTACCTTTCATCAATAGAAGCGGATATTTTTGGCATAGATCTGCATTGGCTGCCGCATGTGCACGGCGCAATCAACCTGGCCAGAGTAATCAAAAAGCTTCACCCAAATTCGAAAGTGTTGCTCGGCGGACTCTCAGCCACATATTTTGCGCAGGAAATCCTCCAGGATTATTCATTTATAGATTTCGTACTCCAGGGCGACCTTCAGGAGAAATCCATAGTGGAACTCGCTGAAGCTGTTGAATCTGGAAGGGACTTTACTGGAATAGAAAATCTTGGATACAGAGAAGGTACCAGAATCAAGCTTAATCCAATTTCAAAGGATCCAGAGGCCATTCACAGGGTATTTCTGAACTATAGCCTGCTCATGAAGAACGCTGTGAAGTATGCCGATGTCAGGGCACATTTGCCTTACAAAGTCTGGATAAAGAATCCATCAGCAATGACCCTTAATGAACATGGGTGCCAGTTGAATTGCGGTTTCTGTGGAGGTTCTAATTTCTCTTTCAGCAAGCATTTCAACAGCAGATCCCCACTATTCAGGAAACCTGACACTGTTACTCAGGAACTGGAGTTGATACAGGAGAAGCTTGGAACACCAGTGTTCATAGCAGGAGATATACACCAGGCAGGTCCAAAATTCAGTGATGCATTTTTCAAGTCATCAAGGGAGAGAGGTATTGATATCCCTCTTCTTTCTGAATATTTTATACCTCCAAATGAAGAGTTTTTCAGAGAACTGAGCCGGGTATTTCCAAGGTTCACTGCTGAGATATCCCCCGATTCATCCATAGAATCAATAAGGGCAAGGGC
>JBJKQJ010000013.1:0-5026 GCA_046705445.1 Thermoplasmataceae archaeon | reverse complement strand
TTAACTAGAGACCTGCCAAGGCCTGATGTTCCACCGGTTATCATTACATTATTTTTTCTTTCTGAACCCATAATGTAAAAAAGATAATTTTGAAGATAAAGTTAATAATTTATAAACTTTACAAACTTCGCTTTTGCCTGATAAAAGATGGTTTCGAGAGACTCGCCACGCAACTTCTATTTCGGCAGCTTCACTTCTATCAGTGTACGTTCACCTGTTTTCAAAAAGTTGTCCACCGCATCCCTGAATTGTGCTTCCGTTTCACACCTGGCGTATTCTGCACCAAAACTTCTGGCAAGCAAATCAAATTCCGGGTTGGTAAAACTGATACTTGATGGGTTGAACCCCTCATCAAGCTGTTCCTTCTCAATAAGGCTGTATTTTCCATCATTGAAAACGATTACTGCAAATTTGACACCCAACCTCTTTGCGGTTTCAAGTTCCTGTACATTCATTAGGAACCCTCCGTCTCCAGAGACTGCCACAACTGGAGTATCTGGAAATGCCAGACTCGCCGAAACGGCTCCGGGGAGAGAAGCGCCCATTGATGCAAAACCGTTGAATACAATTGTCCTGCCAGCTTTTCCCGGATGATACCATCTCGATACCCAGACTTTGTGGAGGCCCACGTCGGATATAAGTATAGAATCCTCTGGAAGCTTCTCTGTCAGGGTCTTCATGATCATTTTGGGTATGTGTTCCTTCTCAAGCTCATTGCTGCTCATCTCCTTAAGCCGTTTTTCCCGGATTTCGTTGTAAACGCTGGAGTCTGGTCTAGCGGGTATAATTCTGCCAAGATCATCAAGAGTCTTCCCTATGGAACCGACTAGGTCAACTGAAACGGGATAATGCTCATCCAGTTCTGCAGGAATTGAGTGAATATTGATAATGTTCCTTTTGCGATCCTTGTTCCATGTTACAGGGTCGTACTCTACCAGATCAAATCCAACTGCTACCACTAGATCTGAAGCATGAAGTGGCCTCAATCCGGGTGGGTATGGTTTGCCTCCAACTGTAAACTGGTTCCTCGGATGATCGAACGGGACAACTCCCTTTGCCATGAAAGTGCTGACAACCGGTATGTTCGTTTCGTCTATGAATTTCTTGAGACTGTCCCAGGCTTTCGACCTGATCACTCCATTTCCTGCCAGAACAACGGGGTTGCTGCTCTTCTTAATTATTTCTGCAGCCTTTTCTATTGCCTTCTTGGAGACTTCTGGGGAAAATTCCTCTGACAGTGGAAGCAGTTCATTTTGGTCTACTTCCTCGCCGGCAAGGTCAGCTGGAAGCATTATATGGGAAGCTCCTGGCGTCTCCCTCACAGCAAGGGCAAAGGATTTCCTCACAATTTCAGGTATTGTTTCAGGTAGAATTACTGCCTGATTGTACTTCGTGATACCGGAAAAAAGCTTCAGGGTATCCACATTCTGATGTGATTCTTTGTGAAGCTTGTATCTCGCCGTCTGTCCAGTCAAAGCCACAATTGGTACCTTGTCAAGATGTGCATTGGCAACTCCGGTAACAAGATTTGAAGCCCCTGGACCAAGGGTTGAAAGGCATACTCCCGGCTTCCCTGTCAGTCTGCCATAAACATCCGCCATGAATGCTGCCCCCTGTTCATGCCTGGTGGTAATGAATTTGATTTTTGAGCGGCTCAGAGAATCAATAAGATCAATGTTTTCTTCTCCCGGTATCCCAAATATATACTCTACACCTTCATTCTCTAACGCTTTGACAAATAAATCGCTGGCTTTCACTGATATCATAAGATAAGTTCGATTTTCCTTATTACCGTAATTGTCTGAAAGTAAGCTTTAAACTCTACAAAATAGACTTACGTAATTTACATACAAGTTCCAGTTCCGGGTTATTGGGAGAAGATGCTTCAGACGCAATGCCCTATGAAGCTTTTCGCCATATGGAAACACCTTATTATTCCTTATAGGATATTCATACTGTTTACCTGTAAAGTAAAAATAAATGCAGGTAAAATGGGGCAGTTGACATGATATCCGTCAGATCGCCAGGTGAAACAATAGTAATAGCACACAGAGGTGGGTCCAAGCTTTTCCCTGAGAACACTATGACGGCTTTCAGAATGGCCCAGGAACTTGGAGTGGATGCCATTGAGATTGATATCCATGCCACAAAAGATGGAAAACTTATAGTTCTGCATGACCCTGATTTGAACAGGGTAGCCGGAATAGACAGATTTGTATCGGAAATGTCGTTTGAGGAAGTATCCAATGTTGAACTGAATTCTGGGGAAAGAATTCCGGATTTTGAAATTGTCCTACGTGAGATCAAAATCCCACTGGTAATAGAATTGAAAAGCCCGGAAGCAATTGAACCCCTGATTAAGATATTCAGGGAAAACAAGAGTTATATTGAACGATGTGCAGTTATATCATTTTTCCATGAGGTTCTGGACATACTGAAGACACAATTCCCCAAGCTTGAAACAGGAGCGTTATTGGTTGGTTTCCCTTCGGATCCTGTTTCGGTTGCCAAGAGCTGCAATGCAGATACACTTTCTTTTTACTTTGAAGGACTGACAAAGGAATATGTGGAAAAGTGCCACAGCGGAGGCATTAAGGTGAGCGTCTGGACCCCTAACAGTGAAAAGGATATTGCACTTGCTATTTCGTCTCGAGTGGATGCCATTGTCTCAGACAGGCCAGACTTGGTGCTTAAGGCATTAAAAAGATAGAATGGCTTTAGCGGTCCCGAAATTCAAGATCGACCTGGCCATAATACATTTGCCAAATCTCACTCCTTCTTTTACTTCACCAAAGGTACGGTTATGCAAGCTCAGTTGAAGGTATGAGGTCCAGCTGACATTAATCCAGTCCAACGCTGTTAATTACTCCACCGTTGCTTGCGTCTATGACCATAATTATTGTCTTCTTCTTGTATGTAAATCTTGCAAACCAGATTGGAACATGCAGAAGTTCAGGTTCTCCAACGTCAGACTGAGTCTGAATGCTTCTTATCATGTGGTGCTGGCTATGTGCCCTCTGTGACTGTAGTTGATCCACATATGACTTAGATTCATATCTGGCAGAATCCTCTCCGACATCACCATTGAGTATCTTGATCCCCTTTGGTATACTCGAGGAATTGAAATCCAGTCTCTTGGAAAGGTCAAAGCTGTAATCCCTTGGCTGGTATTGGGTGAGCGCTTTTACCGCCACAACAGGGTAGTTGTAATTGTTGTCCAATGTATAGGCCCTTATGTTTCCATTTCCACCGAAGCCGCCACTCATCATTCCACCTACCATTGTTCCTTCAAGAAGTCCGACTCCAAGCCCTCCGCCCATCCTGTTATTTCCACCGAAGCCGCCGCTAGCTAGGCCAATTAGAGCAGCTGAAGCCGCTATTGTTCCAACTTCCGCCGCTGCATCAACTGCGGTGTAATGGGTTATGGCTGCGACGGGCACTACCCAGTATGGAATATAGCTCAAGTTAAGTTCCTCGAGGTTGGACTCCTCTTCCAGATGTCTCCTGAGCAGCCCCCTATCCATCTTACTCTTTAGATCACTGGTTGCAGCGTCTTTTGAGGCTAGGGAAACTGGCAGCATTGTGTGTTTCTTGATATTTTTCCACCCTGCATTGGCCAGGGAAATACTAGTTCCACAATATTCGCAGGTTATGACCATTTCACCGAACTGGGGTTTAATGGGAGCTCCACATCCTGGGCATTTTAATTCCTGAACACCTGAAGCAGCAAGAACTCCATCTTGGGGAGGATTAACCTTGCTCTGCTGGGTTCCGGGAGTACTTCCCGAGGATATTCCCTGCTTGGCACCACATTTAGGGCAATACAATGCATCATCCGGTATCTGATTTCCACATTTTTCACAAAACATTAGGTCACATCTTTTTTCCACAATTGGGGCAGAATTTTGCTCCCGAATCTACTTCACTTCCACAGGAGGGGCATTTCATCTTCTGTGGCGTCTTAGGCTGCATAGGGTTTCCGCAGTTTGGACAGAATTTTGCCCCCTCTTGAACCTGAGAACCGCACTTGGGACAGGGTACTGTGCTGGTAGATTGCTGCTGAAGGTTGTTGCCGCAGCTTGGGCAGAAATTGGTATTTTGAGGGACTATTGTGCCACATTTTGGACAGCTTCTTCCAGATTGCTGCATTCCTGAAAGTTGGTTTGAAAACGCATACCCCATTCCTGCACCGGCACCAAGCCCTACACCAAGACCAGCACCTACTCCAGCCACCCCTGAAGGATTCTTGGCCGCTTCTGTCATAGCCTGTCCAGCCTGGTACTGGAGATAATTTACACCAAGAACTGACATTTCGGATCTTGTGTCAACAGCCTTTTGAACCTCCTCAGGAAGTGTTATGTTAAGCTGCTGGATCTTATCTATTTCAACCCCAAACTGCCTGAAATGATCGGGAGCAGTGGCAAGAATGGCCTGTTCAATGGTTGTGAGATTGGCTGATAGGTCGGTGATCTTCATGCCCTGTTCCTTCATTTTACCAAGAGCATTGTAAACCAGAATGACTATTTGCTCCCTGAGTCTGTCCTCCACCTGGTCTGAGGTTTCAGCATTAAATGTCCCAATGAATTGCCCGACGAAATTTTCAACACTGGAAATTTTCCACCTGTACTCTCCAAAAACTCTGAGGTTCACAACCCCGAATGTTGGGTCCGTAAACTGGTATGGATCAGGGCTTCCAAATTTGCCATCCATTAATCTTCTCTGAAGGTAGTATACCTCTGCCTGCTGCTGAATCCCTGTAAGAGCCTTTACAAGTGGCCCAACAACCGGTGCATTAATATCCGTAAGCGCAAACCTCCCAGGCTGGTCAAAAATGGAGAGTATTTTTCCATCCCTCATGAAAACAGCGGTTTCATCCTCTCTCACCACAATGTTATCATTCAGGCGTATATTCCTGGGGACTTTCCACATGGAATTGCCCTCTTTGAACTGGGTCTCCCAGGCTATGGTTGTTGAACCAAGGGCACTTCCTCCCTTGAACGGGACATCTGATGACTTTCTTCCAAAC
>JBJKQJ010000012.1:0-5633 GCA_046705445.1 Thermoplasmataceae archaeon | reverse complement strand
AAACGAAACTGTTTGGAGCCAGGGCAGGAAAAAGATCAGGTCCAAACTAACCGTCAAAGTCATAAAACTTCAGGACGGTACGGCAGAAGTTATTCTGCCCTGAAGTCCACACAAATGATTCAGAAGATATCTATTTTAAGAAGCAATTTCATCGGGGTTTATTCCAAGGCATGGGATGATGTTGTTTTTCTACCTTCCAACGTGGAAGATGAAACTGCAGCAAAAATTTCAGAAGGCCTTGGGGTACCTGTAGAAAAACTTTTGATCGACAATTCCAGTCTCATAGGCACATTCATTGCGTTGAATTCCAACGGAATTGTTGTATCCCGCAATGGGGCAGACCACCAGTTTTCAGAACTGATCTCAAGCCGCAATGTCCTGTTTCTCAAAGACAAGACCAATGCAATAGGCAATGACGTTATCGTCAACGATCACGCTGCTATGATACACAAGGCATTTACAGCCGCATCCCAGAAGAAGATAGAGGACACACTGGGAGTTGAGGTCGTAAAGGGCACAATAGGTGGCATAAAGACCGTGGGCAGCGCGGCCGTGCTCACAAAGAAGGGCATGCTTGTTACGCCGGAAGCCACTGAGGAAGAAATGAGGAACCTTTCAGATCTTTTCAAGGTTCCAGTGAAAGAAGGGACCGCAAACTTTGGAAATATGTACGTCGGCTCTTCAATACTCGCAAACAGCAATGGAGTGTTCGTTGGGAAAGACACCACTCCTATCGAGATTGGAAGAATAGATGATATTCTGTCCTGAAATCGGACAGTAACTCACATCATATCTGAGATTCTTATGATCGGCTTCAGGGTCAGGCCATTTTCCTTAAGGAGTTCCGCTCCACCTTCTTCACGGTCGACAACGCAATAGACATTGCTCACTTCCGCACCATTTTCCCTCAGGTAACTGGCAGCCTTCAGAACAGAGTTGCCAGTGGTGACAACATCCTCTATTATCTCTATTTTTTCTCCTGCTACAACTTCTCCAATTGTAAGCTTCCCGGTCCCATGCTTTCTCTCCTTTCTAATAATAAGGTAAGGGACACTTTTCTTTACAGCAGTTGCCACAAGGAGAGGCACCGCTCCAAGCTCCACACCCGCTAATTTGCATTCAGAAGTCATGGTGGAAAAAACCTGGGCAATCATACCAAGTACTGTAGGATTTGTGGCGGCATCTTTGATATCAACATAGTACCTTGATTTCTTACCAGATGTCAGTACAAAATCACCAAATTTTATTGCGCCCACTTTAAGGAGTTCTTTTGAAAGTTTCTCGGTCAGTTCATCCATCCAGGGATAATTGCCGGGGTATGTTTAAATTATGTTTCACGACAGAATATACGGAAACGGATAGGCTAATTCCTCAGTTTCAATACCAATTATTTGTTTTTAATGAACCTGAAGTGGTTTTTATTAGGAAAGACATTTCCCATAGTTAATGGATTCATATGGCAGAAAGATCATCACGGTGACCGGGACCGGAACCTTTCTCTCTGTGGTTAACACTTCCTCACTGCTAATCGCAATTCCTACTATTCTGCTTGATCTGGGAATCTCATTTCTTCTTGCAATATGGATCATTGTCGCATACTCCCTTGCCCTTACAGTACTGACACCGATACTGGGGAAATACTCAGATTCGGTTGGGAGGAAGAGGCTTTATTCTTATGGCTACCTGGTATTTTTCATCGGTTCTGTTGTATCAGCAACCGCGTTGGACGGGAAGGTCCTGCTTGCCGGAAGAATTATTCAGGGTATCGGCGGGGCATTCCTATTCTCAAACAGCCTTGCAATAATTACAGACACTTTCAAGGCAGTTGAACTGAGGGAGGCAATGGGCATAAATGCCGCAATCCTGGCGCTGGGGACCTCGATTGGTCCTCTTATAGGGGGAGTTCTTACCATAATAACGTGGAGAGCCAATTTCATCTTCAATATACCAATCTCGCTGGCCGGATTCTATTTATCAAATAGATATCTGAGGGAGATAGCTCCGGGAAGAAGGAGTCACCTGGATCTGAAAGGGGCTGTTCTGCTTTCGCTCACAATCATATTTGGGGTGGTATTTCTCACAATGCTCCCAAATACCGGGTTTCTCTCGCCACTCTTTTACACTCTTGCCATAGCTACCTTGGTGTTCTTCGTGCTTTTCAGGTTCCAGGTAAAGTCCTCAAACAGTCCCATCATTAATCCAAGTATTATGAAGAACCCCATAATGTCAGTCTCAACACTGGCTCTTGTGTTCGGCTCCCTATCAAGATTTTCAATCCTGTTTCTAATGACTCTCTTCTTTCAGGGACCGTTGCATGAGTCCCCACTATATGCAGGCATATTGCTGATTCCTCTCGCAGGCTCCATGGGTGTATTCAGCTACATATCTGGAACTATAAAACAGAAGATTTCAGATACGTTGCTCGAAGTTACCGGGCTCCTCTTGACAGGATTCGCATCCATTCTTCTCGGGATCTTTCTCCTCTACCATGTGCCATATGTGCTTCTGGCAGTTGCGATGATAGTAGCCGGCGCAGGAAGTGGAGTGTTCTACACCCCGAACAGTACCATAATTATGCTATCTGTGCCTGCGGGCCTGAGGGGGGAAACTGCAGGGATCAGAACACTAATGGTGAACCTCGGTTCGGTGATGGGCCTTACAGTGGTATTCATGATAATATCTTCGTACGTTCCCGCCTCAGTGGTGAGCAGCATATTCCTAGGGGTGGGCCTTGCTGGCTTAGGGGGATACATCTCGCTCTTCTACCTAGCTTCAGAACTTGTGTTATTTGTGTCCGGGGTTCTTTCACTCATACCAGTTCCAATGATACTTAGGCAGAGAAAGCCCCGAGCTTTATAGTTGTCTGACAACTTCAGACATTACTGAATTTTTCCGCAACTCAAATTTTTCTTATTGGAGAGGACAAAAAAATTATATATCCTAGTTATTATCTTATCAGACATATGGTAGACATAGTTGACCTTCTTTATAAATCGGCAATGGAGAATTCAGAATCCGTTTCTTCAGTTGAACCCAGCATAAACGATGATTTTCTCTCCCCGGAGGATCGTGAAATACTGGAAATTGCCAATAGACTGAGAGTCAGAATCAAGATAATGGGATGTGGTGGAGGAGGCTCCAATACAGTAAACAGACTGTCCAGTGAAGGTGTGGACGGTGCCGAACTTGTCGCCATCAACACGGATGCAAATCATCTTACAACAATCAGATCAAGGCACAGGATGCTTATTGGCAAGAAGAGAACAAGGGGACTTGGCACAGGGGCTATTCCAAAGATAGGCGAAGAAGCAGCAATCGAAGATCTTCCACAGATACAGAAACTGGTTCAGAGATCAGATATCGCTTTCATAACATGTGGCCTAGGTGGAGGCACTGGCACAGGTTCCGCGCCCATAATTGCAAAGGCAGCAAAGGATGCAGGCTCTCTCGTTATTTCAATAGTTACGCTTCCATTCTCTGCCGAAGGGCACATAAGAATGGAAAATGCAATTGCTGGGCTTGAAAAACTCTCGCTTTATTCAGATACCGTAATTGCAATACCGAACGACAAACTTCTCAAAGAAGTTCCAAAGAGACCAATACAGGAAGCTTTCCAGTATGCCGATTCTGTCCTGTCCGAGGCAATGAAAGGCATAACTGAGCTCATAACGAAGACTGGCCTTATCAACCTGGACTACGCTGACATAAAGACAATCATGAAGGACGGAGGCGTAGCCATGGTGGGAATAGGAGAAGCTGCCGGCGGAAACAACAGAGTTCTCTCAGCGGTTAACGATGCAATATCCTCACCCCTTGTTGAGGCAGATATAACAGACGCCAAGAACTGCCTCATCAGAGTAATCGGAGGGCCTGACATGACTGTAAGCGAAGCTGAAAATGCCATGGCCGAGATCCAGAAGAGGATAGACAAGGATGCCAGAATAATATGGGGGGCAAGCATAGATCCGGAAATGGGCGACAGCATCAAGGTTCTGGTACTGCTTACAGGAGTCAAATCACCCTATATGATATCAGGCAGAAATGAAGCAAGAAATATCAGAAAACTTCTTGGCGGTTTTGACGACGACATTGGAATTGACATGGTCCAGTAACTCCACACTGGACCACCCTTCTCTTTTTACACCCTTACAAAACATTTAACTAAATTGAGAAAATCAGTAATCTCAGGAACGAATTGAATTCAAAACTTGTCCTGGCTCTAGATGTTTTTGACACAGATTTTGCAATAGATTTATCCAAAAAGCTTTCTGGTGAAATATTTGCCATAAAGATCAATTGGCCCCTTATTATGGCAAAAGGGGCATCAATTATATCCGACATATCCGAGTATTGTCCCGTAATTTGTGACCTCAAGATTGCAGATATTCCCAACACCAACAGACTGATTGCCGGCAAAGCTGCAGAAATGGGAGCTTGGGCAGTAATAAGCCACTCCATAATAGGTTCGGACTCACTGAAGGCAGTCCAGTCTGTTTCTGAAGATCTCAAGGTGTTTTCCGTTGTAGCTATGACCCATGAGGGCGCCAGGGAGTACTTATACCCCAACACAGAAAAACTGATCAGCATGTCCAGGGATGCTGGAGTATATGGCCTCATTGCTCCAGGCAACGATTACCAGATGCTTTCAAGGATCAGCCAGAAGGCAAACGGCTTGAAAATAATGACTCCGGGAGTCGGCGCACAGGGAGGTTCCGCAGCCGAGGCGGTGAAGCATGGCGCTGACCTGGTAATAGTGGGCAGGGCAATCTATAAGGCTGATGATCCGGTGGCCGCTGCAAGAAAATTCAACAATGAACTGTCCAGCGTCAAACCACAGCAAGTGGAATAAAGAAAACAAGCAGCATTACGGGCAGGACAAAAATAATGAGAAAGACATAGAAGGCCATATAATAGGTCTTGAGTGCTCTTTTTATGTCTCCCACTGAAGGTTCCAAGCCGTTTTCATTAAGGATATAGTAACCTGATTTTTCCAGCCTAAGATTGAGTGATGAGGCCATGGCCCCCATGGCCCATCCGTTATTGGGGCTATCGGCAGCAGTTCGCGTTGCAATGAATGAAATGCTGTTGACTCTGTAATTGAGAAGTTCGGACCCCATCATTATGAAAAGGGACATTATCTTGGCAGGGACGTAGTTCATAACTGTATGCATGACTGCGGGCCATTTTCCAAAATCAATGTTCTTTCGGTTCTTCTGTCCCACAAGCGTGTCAAGGACATTAAGAACCCTTGAAATGAAAGCTCCTACAATACCGAAGAGTGAGAAATAGAATAAAGGTGCAAATACATCGTTAAGGAGGGATACTGAAACAGTTTCTATCACTGCTGAAGAGATTCCTGCACTGTCAAGTCCAGTGGTATCCCTCTTAACAATTCTCGAGGCATAGGTCCTTGCTTCGTCGACTCTGCCCTCCTCCAGGGCACTTACTACAGGCCTGAGGTCCTGGCCTATTGCGGTAAGTGAAAATGTTCCCTTAAGTAAGATAATGGCTATAATCACATAGACGAATATGTACGGGCTTGTTACGTATAGGACTATGTAAATCGCTGCTGCAAACATCAAGGTGATAATAATGGCGAAGACGAAGCCCGCAGCTTGCTTATCCTTTATGAC
>JBJKQJ010000011.1:0-3496 GCA_046705445.1 Thermoplasmataceae archaeon | reverse complement strand
CATAGGGGATGATGAGAATTGATTCGTGAACTCCTGAGATCCATATCCAGCATGACTATTGCCAATGGCGTAATCCCGCTCTGGAGAAGGCCAATGGCTCTAATTGCAGTCATATCCACGCCTTTCTCATTCCTGTTCTTCATTTACCTGTTCGGAGGGCCGTCAAAAGTGCTCATAGGCGCAATAGGCGGAATACTCTTCACCATTGTTAATGCATCAACAATGCTGCAGACTGACCTTCTGTTTTACAAACTTGACCTGAAGTTTCAGCAGATCGTTGCATCAACACCGGTTAAACCACTGGTGTACACATTTGGACTGGCTACAGGGAACATAGTATTCACACTGCCCGGGCTCACAATATTCATGGGCATAATTGTGTATGAAGCGCATGTTGGAGTCCTGCAGATCCTCTCTATAATAGGGGTGCTGATTGTGACCTGGGTCATCTTCTCGATGTTCTCATTTCTGGTTTCCACAAGAGTCAGGGAGATGAGGGATATCTGGCCCATTTCTGTGATGTTCTCCATAATATTCGGCGTGGTGCCTCCCATTTACTATTCCGTATCCACTCTTCCCACAGCAATGCAGTATGTTGCTTATGTGGTGCCTACAACTTGGGCTGCTATCCTACTGAAAGGCATAGTCCTGAATGGATTTGCGGGAATGGCCATTCCAGCTGTGGTGTTTGTGGTTGAAATGTTCGGGGTCCTTGCATTCACAAGCAAGTTTTCGGACTGGAGACTCAACAGATCCTGAGAATTGGCTAAGAATTGATGAAGTTTATTTTATATTCACTTCAACGACACATTTATTGTTTCCGTCTGAGAATCTTTCCTTTATGTCGAACTTCTGGTTTATGGAGCTCTTTATAATTTCTGATCCAAGGCTGCTGCAGATAATCTTGCTGTTGTTCTTGGCAAGCTCATAAAAAATGCAGTTGTGCCTGATGATCCTTACAACATCGTCGGTGACTTCAAGCCTGGCATAATACCCAAGCTTGTTGAGTGTGGAAACAAAATCTTGGAGCTTCGATATCTTGTCTTCCCTTGACAGGTTTGCTCCTTTCTGGGCCTTGATCCATCCTGATTCCATAACAATCTTATCGGCTACTTTTCCCAGTATTTCATTTACCTTGTCCCTTCCAAACTCACTTTCAATTTCCCCTACAAGCATTGTTGCAAAAGAGACATACCTCTTGGGGAGAAGGTTCATTCCCCTTTCTGTCAGTTCATAATACTTCCTTGGTCTTCCAGGCCCGCCTCCTCTGAAAAATGACCTGACATAGCCTTTCAGCTCAAGGTTTTCCATGTGTTCTTTTACTGCCGTCTTGTTGATTTTAAGTAAGTGGGCAAGATCGTCCATGCTTCTCTCTGAGTAGCTGAGTTCAGTGATGATGTTCCCTTTGACCCTACCCAGGAGAATATTCAGATCATCATCAATGTCATGGACAGTTTCCATAGTTATCTATACTTACATATCAGGCACGTATAAATAATTTAGTCAATTTAAACATAAGAAAGTGTTTAAATATAGTTTCCACATATTCCAAACAAGGTGCCAACAGTGCCGGAACTAAAGATTAAAGGACTATGTGCTTCAGTTGAGGACAAGCAGATCCTCAAGGGAGTAAACCTAACAGTAAAAGGCGGAGAAATGCATGCTCTTATGGGCCCCAATGGCGCAGGAAAGAGCACTTTGGGAAATGTTCTCATAGGACACCCCAACTACAGAATTACAGACGGCTCTATCGTACTTGATGGTGTGGACCTTACGGACAAGACACCCGAAGAGAGAGCGAAAGCAGGACGTTTCCTGGCTTTCCAGAGCCCGGTGGCAGTGGTCGGTGTAAAACTTTCAACATTCTTGAGGACTGCATACAGGCAAACACACCCTGAAGACAAAGTGAGCCTTACAGAATTCTACAATAGAATGAAAGCCCACATGAAGAAAGTCGGACTGGATGAGTCTTTCATGTCCAGATCAGTAAATGATGGTTTCTCGGGAGGAGAGAGGAAGAGATTCGAGATACTGCAGATGGTCATGCTCAGGCCCAAGATAGTAATACTTGACGAAATCGACTCAGGGCTTGACGTTGATGCATTAAAGCTCGTGTCAGAAGAAATCAAGGAATTTTACAGCGAAGATGTAGGATTCCTCATTATTACACATTATCAGAGAATATTGAAGAACATAGAGCCCCAGTTTGTCCATGTTCTTAAGGATGGCAAAATAGCACTGGATGGAGACAACAAACTTTCCCTCAGAATTGAGGAGGAAGGATACGACTGGATTAAAGCAGTTTAAGGAGGTAATGTTATGGAAGCTGAATATAGTAAAGATGCAGAAATGGAGAAGCTGCTCGAGGATTTGAAGAACTCCAACATAAAGAAAGAGGACTGGGAATTCCACGATGTACGCAAACCCACTTATTCCACAGGAGCAGGCCTTAACAAGAAGGTCGTAGAAGAAATATCAGAGGTAAAGAAAGAGCCTGACTGGATGAGAAGATTCAGGTTGAAGGCCCTTGAGAAATTTGAATCAAAGCCGGTACCCACATGGGGTCCCGATCTCTCTGGAATAGACTGGGAGAACACCAATTACTACACCAGGCCTGACGAGGTCAATGCAAACAACTGGGAAGACGTTCCTGATGATATCAAGAATACATTTTCAAAACTGGGCATTCCAGAAATGGAACAGAAATACCTTGCAGGATCAGTTGCCCAGTACGACAGCGAGGGAGTTTACCACAACCTGAAAAAGGTCTGGGAAGACAAGGGCGTGGTATTCATGGATCTGGACTCCGCAATAAGAGACCACCCTGACCTAGTAAAAGACTACCTTTGCAAAGCAGTTCCAGCTACAGATAACAAATTCGCAGCTCTCAATGCTGCAGTCTGGAGTGGAGGTTCATTCCTGTACGTACCAAAGGGCGTCCAGATAGACATGCCACTTCAGACCTATTTCAGAATGAATGGGGAAGCGACTGGACAGTTCGAGCACACAATTGTGGTAGCCGATGAGGGATCAAAGGTCCATTACATAGAAGGATGCACAGCTCCCAGGTACGACAAGAATTCACTGCACAGCGCAATTGTTGAAATTTACGTCAAGAAGAATGCCCACGCCAGATACACAAGTGTCCAGAACTGGTCAAAGAGCGTTTACATCATGCCTACAAAAAGGGCGTGGGTGGACGAGAATGCCAAGATGGAATGGGTTGGCGGCTCACTGGGCTCCAAGGTTACAATGCTATACCCTTCCTCTTACCTGAGAGGTCCGTATGCAACTGCACACAACCTCAATGTTTCACTGGCCGGTCCAGGAACCGTGAAGGACACCGGAGCTAAAGCGCTACACCTTGCACCACACACAAATTCAAGAATCGTTGCGAAAAGTATCAGCATTGAAGACGGAAAGGCCATCTACAGAGGGCTTCTTAGAATGAACAAGGGTGCTGAGCATTCAAAGGCGCATGTCCAGTGTGATGCAC
>JBJKQJ010000010.1:0-6309 GCA_046705445.1 Thermoplasmataceae archaeon | reverse complement strand
CACTTGTGCTATTCCTTGCACTTACCGGCAATACCGATGTAAAGACAAGGCGCACCATAACAATGGACGCAACCCTGTACGGTGGGTTGATCCTAATTTTCTTTGCCCTTTTCGGCTCTTTTATCCTTTACTTCTTCGGAATATCCATTGAAGCCCTGGAGATAGCAGGAGGCATAATCATGCTCATCATGGGTATAGAAATGGTCAGAGAAGGAGATCGACCGAAATCTATGGGAGGAGGAGAAACAGACCAGGACCTTGGGATAGTTCCCTTTGCCACGCCATTTATAGCTGGCCCTGGGGCAATATCCCTTGTTATCATACTCATTAACGGTGATCTGCTTTCCAATTATGCCACGGATTTCTACACCCTGATTTCAATTGTGCTGGTGATGGCCATAATCTATGTATTTTTCATCTATTCGTCAAGGATTTCCCGATTGATGGGAGAAAAAGTCTTGAAGGCACTCACTAGAATCTTTGGACTCCTGGTTGCAGGTTTTGCCGTCCAGTACTTCATAAACGCCATTATTGCCCTCGGCGTGGTCCCGTAATTATGGAGACATTGCTGTCAGGACATCATCAACTGTTTCATAGAATTCTTCGCTCCTTGTGTTTCTGGGCCTCTGCAGAGTGATTGCTTTCTCTTCGATGACCTTGCTGGGCCTTCTGCTGAGGATTATTATCTTGTCACTCAGCTGCACAGCTTCATCCACGTTGTGGGTGACGAGAAGCACTCCGCTTGGAGGCCTGTCTGGTGGGAGCCAGAGATCCAGAAGTTCCTCTCTCAAAGCCTGCGCAGAAAATACATCAAGTCCTGCAAACGGTTCATCCAGAAGAAGGAGATCAGGGGAAGTGGCAAGTGCACGGGCTATTGAGACCCGTTGCTTCATCCCTCCGGAAAGTTCCCTGGGGTAAGCACTCTCGAATCCGTCTATACCAACACGCTTAATGTACTCAAGCGCAATGCCCTGACGCTTTTCCTTGTCTGAAATTATTGGTTCAAGTACAAGTTCCACATTCTTCTGGACATCAAGCCATGGAAAAAGGGCCGGGTTCTGGAAAACTACTGAAACACGGTTTGCCTCATCTGCAATTGGCCCCCCGCCAACAAGTATCTTCCCTGAAGTTGGTTTTACAAGGCCCAGGACCATCCTTAAGATTGTGGATTTGCCGCATCCTGACGGGCCAATTACTGAGACAAATTCATTGTTGTTTATGGTGAAAGAGACATCCTCAATTGATACCAGCCTGCTTTTGCCGGTTACGTACTCCATGTGTACGTTCTGGACAGAAAGGAGCTCTACCATGTTCCGGGTATACTGAATAAATATGAATATTTAGCTGAAGTTGCCTTTATTTCAAAGGCAAAAAATGTGCAATAGTGTTATGGAATAGCTAGAATAAGGGAAAATGAGATGGTTAAATCTCAAATTCATGCCCATTCATGGGCAGTATGACATCATAGTCGGGAAGAGCCTCGGCCAGTTTTTCCCTGTTGTCCCCGTGGCAAAGTATGACCTTTTGCGGATCAACAGACTTGACGAATGATATGAGATCGTCATGGCCCGCATGTGCGGACATGTCGAAGAATTCAAGCTGCATGCTTGGCTTAACTGGTGCACCAGCTATGTTAAGGACTCCCGTTTCTATAAGGCTTCTTCCGTTCGTTCCCTCGACCTGGTATCCTGTGAGGAAGATAGCACTCTTGGGGTCATCGGCGAGTTCCTGTATGTATCTCAGTACTGGGCCGCCGTCAAGCATTCCGGATGTTGTTACTATGACATCATTGTTTTCAAGTGCTGCTTCGCGCATTCTGAAGTTTCTGACCTGCCTGGTCTTTCCGACCGCTCTGCGCAGTTCAGATCTTGACCTCAGGAACCCACCCGGAGTATCCAGGTAAATGCCGGTAATTGTATTACCCATTCCATCAGTGGCAACCTTAAGGTCCATAGAGGCAAGAATCATGATGAGTTCCTGCGTTCTTCCCATGGCAAATGAGGGCAGGATAACCTTTCCTCCATTATCTACAACCTCCCTGACCCTTTTCCTGAAGCGGTTTATGACATCCTCCCTGTTCTCATGAAATTTACCTGCGTAGGTGCTTTCCATAATGAGATAATCAGCCTTCACAGGCTTTGCGCCATTCAACAGGTATGTGTCTCCGGTGTATAGGTCTCCTGTTACCAGAAGGCTGGATTTGTTCTGGAAATTCCACATGGTGGATCCGGGTATGTGTCCTGCAGAATATGGGGTCACTGTAAATTCTCCAGTCTGAAATGTGTCCCCGTACTTTGAGGTGAGAACCATTTCGTAGAGTGTGTTGATATCATCCCTTGCAAATCTCTTAGGATAACCTTCTATGTCCATGATCTTGATAGAATCTTCCAGCATTGGCCTCATGCTGCTTGCGGTCATGGTTGTTGCGTAAAGGTCAGGCCTGTGGTTCTGGAAGCACATTGGGAGGCCACCTATATGGTCCAGGTGTGCGTGCGTGACAAATATTCCCTCTACTTTTTCATAGGGAAGTGGGTATTCTGGAGGCTTTTCCGGTATTACACCGTAATCCACCATTATATTCGTATTACCTTCATTGATTTTTATTCCAAGTCTGCCGACTTCTTCTGCTCCGCCTAAAAATTTGATTTTCATTATTGTTCCTCATGCTTTTGCTTCATTGAGCCTGTCTTTGCAGTGGCAGTGCCTTTCCTTGTTTATCTCTGGAAGGACCCTTCGGATGATTTCCGTGACTTTTTCCTCATTAGCTTTCATTGTCTTGAAGACTTCTGCGGCTTCCACGGGTTCATCAGCCCATACGTCATAATCAGTGACTGTTGCTATAACAGTATAACACATTGATTTTTCATCTGCCAGATTGACTTCCGGAACCAGGGTCATCCCTATGATGTCTGCATAGTTCCTGAACATCTGGGATTCTGCCCTTGTGGAGAACCTTGGGCCCTCGACAGTAACATATGAACCGCCAAGATGGACATCTTTGGAAATTGTCCTCGTGACATCCAGCACTTTCTGGTTCATATCCGGACAGAAAGGATCAGCTGCAGATATATGGTATACTTCAGGCCCGTCGTAGAATGTCAGTTCCCTTCTTCGTGTGAAATCAACAAACTGGTCAGGAATCACTATATGCCCTGGAGCAAGTTCCTTCTTAAGTGAACCTACTGCATTAACGGCCAGAATCCTCTGAACTCCAATACTGTGCAGAGCCCATATATTGGCTCTGTAATTTACTTTATGTGGAGGTATGGTGTGTTTTTTCCCATGTCTTGGTATGAATGCGACCTCGACTCCATTGATTTTTCCAATCTCAACCTTATCAGAAGGTTTGCCGAATGGTGTTTCAATGTCAAGAGATTCCGGCTTTTCGAGCAGGTTATAAAGCCCGCTCCCGCCTATAATTCCTATGTAAGCCATGTTATCACTGCAATTTTCAGGTTTTCTGGCTATTTGATAATTATATTTAATTCCAGTGTTTTGGAATGCGGTATTACTCTGAAGGGCTTCCGGGTAGGTTTTTCCACATGGAGGAAGCCCTGAGTCTTTTCATTATGCCTGTTCCATACTGTGCAGCGGTCTTCTTCACTGAAACCAGTTTCTCGGGAAGCCCCAGGTATAGGGCTGCTGCCCTGAGTATAGCCTTGTTCAAGTTTCCAGAGAAATGCTCATCCCGGCTCACACCTTCAAGAATCTGGCTTATTCCCGAATCCAGGTATGGCGTCACCAGTTTCTTTCCGAAATAGTCTGCCATGGCTTTTTCCCTAGGCAGAGTTTCCCTGATTAGCTTGTTCATATGCCACTTGTTTGTCAGCTTGGGGTCCTCTGCAAGACGCATGTATCCATAAAAGAGTTCGTCTGCCCCCTGTCCAGTTACCAAGCAATCTCCATTTGATCTGTCCAACAGGATAGCAAGGACAAGTTCGTATCCAATGTCTCTCCTGGTTATTTTGGGGTCTATTTCCATTAGAACTGAAATGTATCTGTCAATGTCCAGACCTTCAAGTTCAATCCTCTCTGTCTTCAGTCCGAGTGTTTCGGAACCGACCTCGGCATTCATGAAATCTCTGGCATGTTCTGTTCCAACGGTCATTGCATGAAGCCTATCCTTTCCAAGAAATGCAAGAATGGTGCTGTCAAGGCCCCCGGAATAAGCTATTGAGTAACCGCTTAAATCATGTTCAGTGAAGTAATTACGAAGGGAGTCTCCTACCAATCTCCCGAGTTCTACCTGATGGGGGCTGAACTGCACTTTTTCAAGAGGCGATCTGGTTATATAAGCTGGAGGGCTATCAAAATGTGGATTACGTTCCTGACACCTCAGTGATAATAGACGGGAGATTTACCAAGTTCATAGTCGATGAGCCGGAGTCCAGAGTCATACTTTCCGAAGCTATGATTTCGGAAGTAGAACATCAGGCCAATGAAGGCAGGTCAATAGGTTTCGCGGCTCTTGAAGAACTAAAGAAACTACGTGCCATGGAAAAGGATGGCAAAATCTACATTGAGGTTTATGGCAGGAGACCCCAGGAGTGGCAAATCAGGAGAGGGAAGAGCGGCGAAATAGATGAGATCATCAGATCAGTGGCCCTTGAAAATGATGCTACACTTGTTACGGGAGACCGGATCCAAAAAGACATTGCAATCATAAAGGGTATCAGGGTCAGGTACCTTGACCCGCTGGAAAAAGAGCCGAAGAATATAGACGAGTTTTTTGACGAGATTACCACATCCGTTCACCTCAAGGCAAATATGGTTCCGGTTGTAAAGAAGGGGCATCCAGGCGACGTCCATTATGAAAAGCTTAATTACAGGATATCCGGCAGTGAACTGGAGGATATAGCGAAGCATATCGTGCTCAGGGGCAGGAATGAAGCAAATTCCTTCATTGAAATGGACTCCCATGGAGCAACAGTTGTTCAACTGAATAATATAAGGACTGTAATAACAAGGCCTCCCTTTTCAGATGACCTTGAGATAACCGCCGTGAGGCCAATTGCAAAATTATCCATTGATCAGTACAACCTGAGGCCTGAATTGCTGTCCAGGTTAAGCGACCAGGCAAGCGGCATACTTGTCGCGGGTGCCCCCGGCGCAGGAAAGAGCACTTTTGTGCAGGCCCTTGCAGAATACCTCAGTGCCAGGGGAAATATTGTGAAAACCATGGAAAAACCGAGAGACCTTCAGGTGAGCAAGGAAATTACCCAATATACTGGCCTCGAAGGTTCTATGGAGAAGACGGGCGATATTCTTCTTCTGGTCCGCGAGGATTATACAGTATTTGATGAGATGAGAGTTACATCAGACTTCGTTGTATACTCGGATCTTAGGCTTGCGGGTGTGGGCATGGTGGGGGTTGTCCATGCAACCAGGGCAATTGACGCAATACAGAGATTCATAGGAAGAATAGAGCTTGGTCTCATACCTCAGATTGTTGATACTGTAATATTTATTGAGAAGGGATTCGTGGGTAAGATTCTCACAACCCAGTACTCGGTCAAGGTCCCCAGTGGCATGAGAGAGGAGGACCTTTCCAGGCCGGTCATAGAGGTCAAAGACTTTGAGTCGGGCATTACGGTCTACGAGATCTACACTTTTGGTGAACAGATTGTTGTTGTCCCGGTGGCCAAACAGCAGAAAAAAAGTTCGCTGCATAAGCTGGCAGAGGAAAGAATTATGCAGGACATGAAGAAGATGCTGGGCACAAACAAGGTCAGTGTAAAAATGATAGGAGAAGGGCGTGTGCAGATTCAGGTGGCAGAGGAGAACCTCCCCAGGGTCATTGGAAAGAAAGGAGCCATGGTCAATGAGCTTGAGAAGAGGTACGGTCTCAGGATAGATGTAGAGCCATTTGGAGATGGTGATGAACCGGAACGTGGAATTGCAGAAGTGGACATCAAGAACCGCATTATTTACCTGTCAGTGGGACAACCAAACAGGGATGTGAAATTCTACGTAGACAATATACTGATACTCCAGGCTAAGAGTTCTGCAAAAGGGATCGTGAGAATCAAAATTGCAAGCGACACAGGAGCTGCAATTTATGACTACATAAAAATGGGAAAAAATATTGAGTACAGCTTCCCGGGCGAAAACTGATCAGGAAGCTGTGAGATATTCGTATACGAGCCTGACCCCAAATCCTGTAGCACCATCTGGCAGGTAACCGGATTTTACCGTCTTATCCTGCGTCCAAGCTGTTCCGGCAATATCAAGATGCGCCCAGGCTTTTTCTCCGACAAAGTTTCTCAGGAATGCTCCCGCAGTCTCAGGTCCCCCCGGTCTTCCCCCAGT
>JBJKQJ010000009.1:0-12111 GCA_046705445.1 Thermoplasmataceae archaeon | reverse complement strand
TTTTATTATAAACTTGAAATCCGGAGTTTTGACCAGCTTTTTCCATGAATAACACAGTAGACTCACTCCATGGTTTGAATCTGTGTTTGTATTAATTGCGTCAAGCTATTGTTGGATATTCTGAAGTATAATTGAATCGTCAAGTCAAAATTACCATTCACTCCATAAAAAAATGTTGAGTCGGGATTACCGCCAGCTGAGTGGAAGTACGAATATGTGAATCCAAGAAAAGAAGCATTTACTACAGAATATGAACCATTGCTGTAAAACCCCTGTAAGTATGTGGAGTTCTCATATTCCTGAAGTGCCTGCGATGCGTTATCCCATTTATTTATTTGAATGAAAAGTGAAAAAACAGAATTTGCTGGCTTATATGGGTAAAATACTTGGTACTCTTCAATTACATTACCCCCTTGAATGACTTTTCCAATTTCAGTATAATTATAACTGATGTTGGTGATTTTAGCAGCCTGGGATTCAGAGATAAAAGCATATCTAGGCCCATCAGTCCCGAAGAAGTCAGTTTCAACCATTGCTGCCAATGTAGCGGCGATAAGAACTACACTCATGATAAGTGCCGCTATAGTGTTGCGCTTCATCCTAACCTCCTACAGTTACGCGAAGTCGGTCGCCAGTCACTCTATCATTATTATACATAACACTCATACACATACTCTCCGCCATTCACATTTACACAAATGTCACTTTACAGTGAGATTATTGCTTAAGCTATTAATATTAATTTTGTCTTTTAATTAAATTCCACCACATTTAATTTCGACCATTGCATATTATATTCTTAAAACTCGGTTAAGTATATTTATTGGTCTTAAACATCGTTATATAATGCTTTCCTATTACCATTTGAAAGATTAACAGTTGATGTAACATGGGCCGAAAAGAAGACAATATTGCAAAGGCAATGAAACTAATTGAAAATCCGGAAAAGATCAGAAACATGGGTATTGCTGCTCATATTGATCATGGTAAAACCACCCTGAGTGACAACCTGATTGCTGGAGCTGGAATGATGAGCGAAGAGCTTGCTGGAAAGCAACTCTTATTGGACTTCGATGAACAGGAGCAAGCTCGTGGTATAACCATTAATGCGGCAACAGCTTCAATGGTTCACCCTTATGATGGAGAAGAATTCCTTATCAACCTTATTGATACCCCTGGCCACGTTGACTTTGGAGGAGACGTTACAAGGGCTATGAGAGCAGTGGACGGATGCGTCATAGTGGTAGATGCTGTGGAGGGTGTAATGCCACAGACAGAGACAGTTATTAGGCAGGCGCTCAAGGAAAGGGTAAAGCCAGTTCTATTCATCAACAAAGTCGACCGTCTAATCAACGAACTAAAACTGAACGGGGACGAAATGCAGAAAAGATTCCTCAAAATCATAACTGACGTCAACAAACTTCTAGGAAAATATTCTCCAAAGGAATTTTCACAGAGTTGGCAGGTTAATGTCCAGGATGGGAGGGTAGCATTCGGTTCAGCTTACCATAACTGGGCCATTTCAGTACCCGCTATGAAAGCCTCCGGTGTCACATTCAAGGATATCGTTGATCTTGTGAGGGGTGAAAAACAGAAGGAACTTGCAAAGAAAGCCCAGCTGCACAAAATTATCCTTAACATGGTTATAAAGCACCTTCCAAACCCTCTGGAGGCACAGGCATACAGGATTCCACAGATATGGAAAGGCGATCTGGATTCCGATATGGGCAAAGCTATGAAAACCTGCAACTATAACGGCCCAGTTAGTATGATGATAACCAAGATTATTATTGATCCACATGCTGGGGAAATTGCAGTAGGAAGGGTATTCAGCGGTACGCTCAGAAAAGGAAGTGAACTTTACATAGTTGGACAGGGGAGCACAAAGTACAAAGTACAGTTGCTGTCTATGATGGTTGGACCCGATAGAATCTCAGTAGATGAAATGGCTGCTGGAAACATTGCAGCAGTAGTTGGATTAAAGGCTGCTATTGCAGGTTCTACAGTTTCATCATCGCCAAATATGGATCCATTCGAACCTATGCAGCATTACACAGATCCAGTGGTCACGCTTGCTATTGAAGCGAAACATACGTCTGATCTGCCCAAACTTATAGAAGTACTGAGATCTGTTTCCAAGGCGGATCCATCAATCCAGGTAGAAATTAACCAGGAAACAGGGGAGCACCTGATTTCAGGGATGGGAGAACTCCATCTTGAAGTTACAATGTACAGGATTAAGAACGATTACAAAGTCGACGTCCAGACATCAGACCCTCTTGTGGTATACAGAGAGACCATTGAAAAGCGTGGCGGTCCTTTCGAAGGAAAGTCCCCCAACAAACATAACAGGTTCTATTTTGAAGTTGAGCCCCTATCAGAGGATGTAATCCAGCTGATAAAGGACGGTGTTCTTCCACAGGGTTCCAAATTCAAGGACAAGAAGACAATTATGGATCAGCTTGAAGCTGCAGGGTTTGCCAGGGATGAGTCAAGAGGACTTGTCATGGTTGAAGGAAACAACGTAATGGTTGACGTGACAAAAGGTATTCAATACCTCGATGAAACCATGGAACTCCTGCAGGAGAGCTTTTTAGAAGTCATGTCCAAAGGGCCACTGGCTAATGAGAGAGTCTATGGTATTAAGGCAAGACTGGTAGATGCAAAACTGCACGAAGATAGCATACACAGAGGCCCAGCTCAGGTCATACCAGCAGGCAGAAACTCACTGAATGGGGCCATGACAATGGGTAAGAGAGTCCTTATGGAACCAATGCAGAAAGTGTTCATCAACGTTCCACAGGATATAATGGGTTCAGTAACCAACGAAATCCAGCAGAGAAGAGGGGTCGTCGAGGAAATGAACCAGGAAGGAGATGACATAGTGGTAGTCGCCAAGGTACCAGTTTCAGGAATGTTCGGCTTTGCTTCGGCTATAAGAAGCGCCACAGGCGGAAAGGTTCTCTGGAGTTCAGAAAACTATGGTTACCAGAAGGTTCCACCGGAAATCCAGAAAGAAATAGTCTCAAGAGTCAGAGAAAGAAAAGGCCTCAAATCAGAGCCCTATGACGAAGCGTACTACGCTTCTCTCTGATTCAACAGACACATTAAATACAGGAATGGACACCTGCTTGTGCATTAATTTACACTGACCTCATCTAAAATCACCACATATTTTTATCAAGCAGACAATTCCTCATTGTAATCAGATGAAAGTCTACTGCTCAGTCTGTGGAAAAGATCGCCTACAATTTCAGAATTCCCCGGCATGCCAGTGTGGCGGCATATTCGTCATGGAACCGGATTTTAAGTACAGTGATGGGAGTTATCTGTCGAAATATCCATACATCAAGGAAGAAGTCTCCATTGGAGAGGCAGTTACCCCTCTAGTAAAATTTCAGGAAACGGACCTCAAACTCGAGTATTTCTCTCCAACTTTTTCATATAAGGATCGAGGAACAAAAGCACTGATATCCTGGCTGAAGTCAAACTTACCTGCCGGTGCAAGGATAAATGAGGATTCCTCAGGAAATGCTGGCGCCTCTGTTGCGGCATACGGTGCTGCAGCAGGTTTTGATGTGAATATATATGTCCCTGAAAAAACGGTTAAGGGGAAGGTAGACCAAATTGAAAGTTACGGAGCAAAAATCCACAGAATCACTGGATCAAGAGAAGCAGTTTCAGATGCCTGCAGGTCAGCGCAAGGTTATTTTTCCAGCCATGTTTTTAACCCTGAATTCAGAGACGGAATGCGTGAAATCAGCTATGAAATATTTCATCAATATGGAGGAAATGTGCCGGAAAAAATATTTGTCCCGGTTTCTGCAGGAACCCTATTGCTTGGTGTAATATCTGGATTCAGGCATCTACTGCAATCTGGAGAGATAGGCAAAATGCCTCACTTTGTTGCAGTTCAGACCGAAGCAGTTTCACCTTTGTGCTCAAAAATTAATGATATGCCTTATGACATCACATCTCCAGTGGAATCCATCGCTGATGCCCTGGTTTCCAGACAACCCCCTCTCTTGGATCTGATGGTAAAGGCAATAAAGGAGTACGGAAGCTGTGTAACAGTTTCAGAGGATGAAATTAAGGCATCGCGAAAAGAGTTGTCAGGAAAGGGTATTCTTGTTGAATACAGTTCAGCAACTGTCTATGCTGCTAGGAAAAAAGTTAGAAAAGAAGGTAAAAACCTTCTCATTATGACAGGCAATGGCCTGAAGAATCTTTAAATTCAGGCCGTTGCATTAAGTGCTTCTTCAGGCAACTTATCGTGGTCGTAACTCTTTCCGTTTATACTGAGTGAATACCTAAGATCCGTTCCGCCCCTTTTTGCCAGAATTGAAACGCTGCAATATTTTGTAAGTGAAAGGTTGATGGCTTTACGAGCCTTCTCAACATCCACTTCCCCTTCAAGGAAATAGTGGATATTTACGTGAGTCAGAACTTTCGGGTGTTCTTCTGCCCTTTCACCAGTAACTTCACACCTAAAGTTGAGAAAATCTGTTTTCATCTTCCTGAGTATGTTTACAACATCATCGCTTGAACAGCCTCCCATGGCGAGGAGGAGGTGTTCGGTCGGAGAAAAATTCTGTACATTGTTTGCAGCTGAATTTTTAAGGGTGACAGGTTCTTTTTCAGCCACATCGGTCTGAAAACCGCCGTCCTTAACGTATTTGAAAGAAACTTTCATGCGGCGACTATTTTAAAATAATATTTAGAGTTTGGGCGTTTTTGCCCATCTCTTCTGTAAAAATTATTCGTCAGGTACTTTTTTCAAAGCACTGCCAATAGCCTTCAGAGCATTCAAGACAGCTGTAAGTCCTGCAGAAATATCCGGATCCTTGATCATGGCGTAAAGTCTCAGTAGCGAAGTGGCTTCAGGATTCTTTGCACCTGATATCATTCCATCCCAGATTTCATCACTGTTGTACATTATGGCTTTGATGGCGTCCGAGCCCTTCTCGTTTGACATAGCATGGGAAAGTGCAGATATAACGTTCACCGTCTTTACGAGACCATAAAGGAAATCTTTCGATGTCAGGAACGTCGATAGGAATTCAATGTCACTTGGGAGGAATTCTGCAGAGAGGTTTTCCAATGCACCCAGCATGCCTGAGTTCTTGAGCTTACTGAACAGGTTCAACATGGGCCCAAAGGCATCTGTATTATCCAATAGTCCCTTTATCAGAGGCTCCAAATCATCCTGGTCTAATTCCGGTTCCTTCTTTATCTTATTTTCTGTTTTTTCTGCCATTGTTCACACCATTCCTCTGATTATGCTTGAAAAGTATGTGTCGTTGGAAGTCCACCTCAGCATGAAATCTCCCTTGTTTTCTGTTATATGCTTAGCACCGCCATTCTCAGAATTAAGATAAGAGAATGCCCTGTCTTTTCCAGTAATTATGATCTGTGGGACATGCGAAACATACTGTGAATCAGACAATCCGCCAACCGCGTCTGAGACAATTCTTGACGCCGCGAATGAAGCCTGAAGATAACTGGTTGCAAATGTGTTCTGCCCTTTGAGATTATTCGAGTCCCCAACTGCAAACACACTGTCTATGTTTTTCACATTAAGAGTTGCAGGATCAACTTCAATGTATCCCGATTCATCGGCTAGGCCAGACGATGTAATAGCTTTCTGTCCCCTGTGTGGTGGGATCAGCACAAGCAAATTGTACTTATGTTTGGAATCGTCTGTAGCAGTAACTTCTTTGTTTTTCTGGCTGACTGAATTTACCATGACATTCTGCTGAAGTTCTATGTTTCTTTCGGAAAGCTTGTCAGCAACGAATTTGGAAAGTCCGCCATCAGGTGTTATGGTTTCAGAAGGGGCAAGATACTTTATCTCAGTCTTGTCTCTTAATCCTCTTGAATCCAGGTATGAGTCGAGAAGAAAAGCAAACTCAAAGAGAGATTGCGGATACTGGATGTTTGGTCCTGCGCTTCCTATTAAGACGCTACCACCTTTAAAGGAACCGAGCGTTTCCTTCAGCTCAAGAGTTCTCTGGAGATCATAGAAATGCCTTGCCTCTCCATCGTATCCCGGAATCTCTTCAGAAGCAAATCTGTTTCCGGTTGCGATCACGATATAGTCGGCCATATGGCTCTTACCCGACTTCAGGAAGACTAGGTGCTCCTCAGGATTGATCCTGGTGACCTCATCCCTAAGATACTTAATGCCCCCATTAAGAAGGAACTCCACAGGCTTCACGCTATGCCTGTAATTTTTGTATCCGAAAGGAATGAACAGGCCATCCGGCTTGTAGAAATGCCTGGTGCTATTCCCAATTACCATAATTTCAAGTTCTTTTTCTGTTGCATGGAATCTCAGTTTGTTGGCAGTAACAAGCCCTGATGACCCGTCACCTACAACAATGACTCTCTTAGGAACTACCATACTTATCACTTTTCCAGTTGTTACAATAAATTGTCTTCTGACCTTCCAGGGTCGTTAAGCGGGCTGTATCATTGCCATAATCCCTGGTGTCTCCACCCGAAATTCTTTCGCATAATGTGGCAGAGTAAAGGTCTGAGAGCACCATAAATTATCGAAACTTGTTATTAGAATTTTTTCGTTATACTGCGAATAATTATGCCACGTTGATAAATTACCAATTTCTAGATTTGGAAATGTAAAAAATAAATAGTGATCTCCAATAAACCTCTATGGACTGCCAGATGAGGGTTCTTAACAAGGAGAAGAACACAATAACCCTTGAAATGCTCAATTACGACAACACAATACTCAGACCGCTCATAGATGAAATACTAAAGGATGATCAGGTTGAGGAAGCCAGATACTATATCAAACACCCCATAATTGACAACCCGGAGATTTTTGTCAGAGTTAAGACCGGAACACCCCAGGCCGCCGTCAAAAGGTCAATTTCGAGGCTTAGCTAGGTCTACGAGACTCTCGAAGCAGATCTTGTTAAGGAACAGAAAAGACTTACAGAAAGCAGCTAAACAAATGCCCGATGAATTTGTTATAGAACTCGTCCAGGACATACCTGATGCTTCTTTTTACGAAATAGAGTCCATATCAAGGTTAAACAATTTCTCAATAGTCAAGCTCGACCAGAAATACGCCATAATCAGTGGTGACTGGACATCACTGAAATATGCTGCTTTTGCGAGAAGAATCTCAAAAGTCATATCCAAGGGAGAGTCCTTGGAAACGCTATCTGCTCCAGAACTGCCCAAGGGAAAATTCTTTGTTAGGTTCACAGACCTTGACAGCTGCCATGACTCAGGCATTGAACCGAAAATAGGGACATTCTTAGGGGGTAAAGGCAGGATTTCTTTTAAGAGTCCAGATTTTGTGGTTCGGGCATATCACCTTGATTCATGGTTTATCTGTATTGAGGTATTTTCTGGTTCATCCAGTGAATTCGAAAAAAGGAGGGCACCAATGAGGCCATTCTTTTCACCAATTTCCATTGACCCCCGGCATGCCAGATTTATGGTTAACTGCTCAGAAACAAGACCGGGAGACCTGGTTCTGGACCCATTCTGTGGTACTGGAGGAATCTTACTCGAAGCCGGTATCCTTGGCAGGAGATTACTTGGTAATGACTGGTCTCTGCAGATGTCTACTGGAGCAAACCTTAATCTGAAATATTTTGGATTGAGGGATTATGTTATAACGAATGAGGATTTCTTAAAACTGAACCTCATAGAACAGGTTGATGCAGTGATTACAGATCTCCCCTATGGAAAGAATTCGAGACTTTCACAAAAGGATATAATGGACCTTTACAGAAGTAGCTTCAGGAAATTTAAGGAAGTTCTGAGAGATAATGGAATTTGTGTTGTTGTCGTATCCAGCGAGAGTGCTATAAAGGAAGCAGAGCCATATTTTGAAATTCTAAAGATATTCCCATACCGGATACATAGGTCGCTAACCCGGTATTTTGCCATGCTACGAAGAAAATAAGAGGTGACTAGACTGCTGTATTTATATAGAAGAACAAATTTACTTGTGCAATGTCTGCCCAATCCAATTCAAATGATCAGTTGGTGAATCCCCTGTCTGTCGAATCTAGCAAGAGCAGGGGTAGGGCATTGAGCCGTGAACATCTAAGGAATAAGCAGGTGGAGAACGAACTCAATGTAGCCAGAACACAGCTTACGCAGTACAAGGATCTTTACGTAAGGCAGAGAGCCGAAATGGAAAATTATTCAAAGGCAATGGAAAGGGAAAAGAGCCTCATCAGCAGAAATGCCAGCAGAAACGTCATAAAGGATCTTTTACCCCTGATTGACTCATTTGAATCCGCAATCGCCAATTCCAAAGATAATAACAATGTGGTTGCAATAAGGAATCAAATGATCAAGATTCTCTCTACTTATGGTTTCACACCCATTGAAGCAAAGGGTAAGAAATTTGATCCATATCTGCATGAAGTAATAGCTGTAAATCAGTCTGATGATGATGGAATTGTATTGGAGGAGATACAGAAAGGTTACAAATTGAATGATGAGGTCATTCGAACTTCAAAAGTTATTGTTGGAAAAAAAGGTGATTAAAAATGTCAAAAATTATAGGTATAGATTTGGGAACAAGCAACTCAGCTGCAGCAGTGGTAATATCTGGAAAACCAACCGTCATACCAAGCGCCGAGGGCGTATCAATTGGCGGTAAAGCCTTTCCAAGTTATGTTGCATTCACAAAAGAGGGCGAACTGCTCGTTGGGGAACCTGCGAAGAGACAGGCTCTATTAAACCCTGAAGGAACAATTCTTGCGGCAAAAAGAAAGATGGGAACCGATTATAAATTCAAGATTAAGGACAAGGAGTATACTCCGCAACAGATCTCCGCCTTTATCCTCCAGAAAATAAAAAGGGATGCCGAGGCATTCCTCGGAGAAGAAGTAAAGGAAGCTGTAATCACAGTGCCCGCCTATTTTGATGACAATCAAAGACAGGCTACAAAGGATGCGGGCCTCATTGCCGGACTGGAAGTAAAGAGGATCATAAATGAACCTACTGCTGCATCATTGGCTTATGGAATAGACAAGCTGAATGAGTCCCAGAAAATCCTGGTGTTCGATCTTGGAGGAGGAACGCTTGATGTAACCATAATGGACTTCGGAGAAGGAGTATTTGAGGTCGTTTCAACATCTGGAGATACACATCTGGGAGGTACTGATATGGATGAAGCAATCATCAAGTATCTTCTGGATGATTTCAAGTCAAAGGAAGGTGTTGACCTTTCAAAGGACAAAAATGCGTACATTAGGTTAAAGGATGCAGCTGAAAAGGCAAAGATCGAACTGTCTTCCACAACCTCTACAGAGATCAACCTCCCATATATAACAGCAACACAGGACGGGCCAAAACACCTCCAGATGAATCTGAGCAGGTCAAAGCTTGAGGAATTAATCTCACCAATAGTCAACAAGTGCAGGGCACCTATTGAAGATGCTCTGAAGGCGGGGAAACTGGGTAAAGGAGATGTCACCAAGATCATTCTCGTTGGAGGTCCAACCAGAATCCCTCTCGTCAGAAAATTCGTAGAGGATTTCTTTGGCAGGAAAGTTGAAGGTGGAGTAGATCCCATGGAGTGTGTATCCATAGGTGCATCAATTCAGGGAGCAGTGCTTGCGGGAGAGATAAAGGATATTGTGCTTCTCGATGTCACACCACTTACTCTGGGCATAGAGACTCTTGGAGGGGTAGCTACGCCACTCATTCAGGCAAATACCACCATCCCTACAAAGAAGTCTCAGGAATTCACCACAGCAGCTGATATGCAAACTGCAGTTACCATTCATGTAGTGCAGGGCGAAAGAGCAATGGCTGCAGATAATGTATCCCTAGGTATGTTCAATCTCGTTGGAATTCCACCAGCACCAAGGGGAATTCCAAAGATTGAGGTAACATTTGATATAGACGCCAACGGCATACTGAACGTTTCAGCAACAGACAAGGGAACCGGAAAGAAACAAAGCATTTCCATAACGGCATCCACAAAACTGTCTGAAGAGGAAATAGAAAAAATGAAGAAACAGGCAGAAGAGTTTGCTGAACAGGACAAGAAAAAGAAGGAGGAAGTGGAGAAGTTCAACACTGCCGAAAATCTTGCGTATACTGTGGAATCCACCATAAATGAAGCAGGCGACAAGATAGATGAAGCATCCAAGAAAGAAATACAGGGAAAAGTGAAAGAACTGAGAGATGCAATCTCCGCCAAAGAACTGGACAAAGTGGAATCACTCACCGAGGAACTTTCTAAGAAGATACAGGAAATTGGGGCAAAGATGTATCAGGGCCAGCCTGATGCTGAAGCACAGGGACAGGGATTCCAGCAAGAGGAACAGCCCGGACAAGCAGGCAATTCAGGTGCATCCGGCGAAGAAACAGTAGATGCTGATTACAAGGAAAAATAATCTGGTGGAGACCCAGAGGGTAAATGGCCAAAGACTACTATGAAACACTGGGGGTCGCCAAAAGCGCCTCTCAGGATGAAATTAAAAAAGCTTTCAGAAGCCTTGCTAGAAAATATCACCCTGATACAAATCCAGATAACAAAGAAGAAGCAGAAGCTAAATTCAAAGAAATCAGTGAAGCTTACGAAGTCCTTTCTGACGAAAGTAAAAGAAGAATGTATGATCAGACAGGAAGGGTCGATTTTGGTTCTGGAAGATCAGACTTTACCTGGGAAGATTTCTCACATTTCAATGACTTCAGTGATCTTGGGGATATTTTCAGAAACTTATTCGGAGGCAATTTTGGATTTGGAGGTTCATCAGGCTCATTTTATTCCGGGTTCGGGAATCAACGGGAAAACCTGGATCTTGTCACCAATCTCAGAGTCAGTCTTGAAGAGGCATACTACGGGGTCACAAGGAATATAAAATACAGACGGAACGAGAGTTGCCCAGATTGTAAGGGCACCGGATCCAAGGATGGAAAACTGAAGAGCTGCACAACATGCAACGGTTCAGGACAGCAGAGAGTTGTTCAGGGCCAGGGATTCTTCAGGATGGTGACGGTAACCGCCTGCAATACATGCGGCGGAAGGGGTCAAATTCCAAATGAAACCTGCAATACCTGCAAAGGCACAGGATCAAACCCAACTACAGAAAATCTGGAAATAAAGATACCTAAAGGTGCTCCAGACAGGTTGAGGCTAAGGGTCAAGGATAAGGGGCAATCCAACTTCGGGAGAACTGGAGATCTGTATGTTGTCCTTAATGTTCAGGAACCCCCCAGCATGAGGCGAGTCAACGACGACATCTATCTTTCAACTGAAATTTCATTCCCTGAGGCTGCACTTGGTTCGGACAAGGAAATTCCACTTTTCAGGGAAAAAATCAATATAAAGGTACCGGCAGGAACCCAACCTGGGGAAATAATAAGGGTCAAGAATTCAGGGATGCCAAGGATGAATGGAAAAGGATCGGGAGATCTCCTGGTTGAAGCCAGAGTTGTTGTGCCAAAGCATCTGTCCGCTTCTCAAAAGGAATTGATATCTAAACTTGGCGAGGAATCAGGGAAAAAACACGCATGGTTTAAATCCTGATCCGCTTTTTTACCATAAATGGAAGTTCTTTCTGATCGAAACCTATAAATTTCACTAAACTAATAATTGTACATGAAGTTCCTCGTTGCATTTGACAATTCCGACGGTGCCAAGAAAGCGCTCAAGTATTCCATGAACCTGAAGGGGATTTCAGATGAGTATATCATCTGCTATGTCTCTCCTTTAGTCATGGGTGCCGGACCCAACTTTGACGCCTATGTGCCGCCATCACTTTACAAGAAGAGTGATGAAACATCAGATGTAGTTTTAAACGCAGCTAAAGAGTTGATTGAAAAGGAGAACGTAAATGCAACTTTTCTAAAACTTGATGCTCCAGGCGAACAGATTGCGAGGACAATGGCAAACCAGGCTAAGGAAAGGGGTGCAGATATGATAATTACTGGCACAAGAAGGCTTTCCGGCATCAGCAAGATGCTTCTTGGCTCCGTTAGCTCTGAACTCGTTAAACTCAGCGCAATACCAGTTCTTGTGGTACCGCCTGATTAATTCCAAATTGCTAATCTTTTAATAAGATCTAAGGATTTCAGTGAACCTATGGGAAGCATAAGACCATCCAA
>JBJKQJ010000008.1:0-21417 GCA_046705445.1 Thermoplasmataceae archaeon | reverse complement strand
CCATTGAGCTCAGCGAGGGGGTAATTGACATTCCTGAATCCCTGAAGAAGAGGGTTGCTGAATTTGCACACTCCAATGGACTGCATTTAAATGTGGAGGTCGGGAAAAAGAATCCACGCAACCAGTTGAGCCTGGATGAAACAATCCAGAGAATTGGAGCTGGGCTGGATCTTGAACCGGATTTCGTAATAGTGGAAGGCAGGGAATCCGGAAAAAGTGTGGAGATCTACGATGACCAGGGCGAGATAAAGTGGGACTGGGTAAACAGGATTATGGAAGAAACTCCATTTGAAAAGCTTATGTTTGAGGCCCCGCAGGAGAGACAACAGGTGGAACTTGTTATCAGGCTTGGATCAGGAGTGAATCTAGGCAACGTGTCAATAAACAGTGTTGCTGCGCTCGAGACTCAAAGAAGGGGAATGAGGGGTGACACCTTTGGAATTCTGGACAACACCTTAAAAGTCAGTGGACCCCCTTCAAACAAGTTTGTTTACTATGTGGTGGCTAATCAAGGCCCAATTGACCAGATTTCAATAATGGAACTTACCGGGATGAATAGGAAAACCCTTCAGAATTCACTTTCAGACCTGATAGAAAGTGGATTGATTAGAGTTCACACCGACAGAAAAGATCTCAGGAAGAAAGTCTACTCATTAAATACGGGCCTACAGTGAACTTATATCGGCCTAAAGGCATAGCAAATGTATTTTTTTAATTTAAGAGAGAATTTTCTGACTTAAGCTTATGCAATTTTCCTGGCATTGTGCAAATAGAAACCTCAGTCTTCAACTTCTTACCAGCCAATCCTCAACTAAATTTACAACATACTTTGATATATTCATTTTTTTATCACATATCATGGCCAACAGAGATGTAATGCCACAGAACTCACCCCTATACGTCCCCACCCCTCATAGTTTTCGAAATATTCACTGGTGCTCAGTTGTCTGTGAAATTGGCAGAGATGCACTGGAGAACCTCATTCAGGGTCCACTTGAACTCCCTGAAGGGGATATATTGCCCTTCGAAGTATTTGCGGCCCATTATGGGGAATCTGAAATTGGAGGATACATGGAAGCTGGAATAATAATTCCCGCCAACTACAAAGAAATCAAGGCCTCCCATTTCTCCAATCTTTACCTTGATTCAGACGCCGGGATCGCTGCAGGAAGAGAAATCATTGGATTCCCAAAGAAGTATGCAGGAGTTTATTACAGCGAGAATGGAAACTTTGTGACCGGAACTGTTGTAAGGAAGAAATCGCCCATATTTTCTATTTATGGCGACTTCTCAAAACCGGTTGAAGTTGAAAGGCTCCCCGTGGCTCCAAGGTTGCAGGTGAGATACATTCCGAAGGCAGATGGCCCTGGCAGTGATATCCATCAGGTTATTGCAACGAGGTGGCCGCCTGACAAGGGTTCTCAAACCGTAAAGGTACATAATAAGGAGACAGGCTCCGGCAAAGTTATCTTCGGAAAGAATGATGAGGACGATTTCACGGATTTAAACAAGGCCAGAGTACTGGGAGCAGTCAAAGTGCATCTGGATTTTACCCTTGAATATGCCACTGTGGTGGATAACCTATGATTGCAGGCGCATGAGGGATCTTGGTGCCAAAATTCCAGGATAAGGCGGAAGATAGCTTTAATGCCTTCATTGAGAGGACATCTATTCAATACACCATCAAGGGTAAATTTTCAGGTCTGACTTTCGCAATTAAAGATATCATTGATGTAGCCGGTTGTCGTACTACTGCTGGATCTGCTGCTCTTAAAGATAACAGGGCTGCTACAAACTCATTCGTGGCTTCTAAAATACTGGAAGAGGGTGGCACCATTATAGGTAAAACCAATACCGATGAATTTGCAATGGATGCCACAGGCATCACTTCTTTTTTTGGGCCGTGCCTGAACCCTTACGATGTGAACAGAATATGTGGGGGTTCCAGCGGAGGATCTGCCGCGGCAGTGGCTTCCGGGTTAGCGGACGTGGGAATAGGCACAGATACAGGAGGTTCAACTAGAATCCCTGCATCGTTATGCGGCGTTTATGGTTTCAAACCATCCCATGGCCTCATTCCAATGGACGGCATAATTCCGTTCAGCAAGTCGCTTGATACTGTTGGCTTTATTACCAGAAATATTGCAACCATGGAATCAGTTGCCCGTGGGATGCTCTCCAAAAAACTTGAGGAGAACATTGTAAAACGGACCAGTAAAACACTTAGGGCAGCTTATTTCTCCTCGGGAAGCAGTGATGAGACCGAGGCTCTCAAGGATATGGTATTCAGATCGCTCAAGGACGTACAAGAAATCAATTTTGACAATTTCATTAAAACAGGTTTCGATTTGAGGAGGAAGATTGTTGCCAAGGAAGGGGCTGAATATCATAAAAGTGAATTTGGCAACAGTATCAGCCTATATCAGCCTCAAATAAGGAAATTCATTGAGATAGGCAATAATGTGACGGCATCTGCCTATAATGAAGCACTTCAAAAATCGGAAGGGCTTAGACAAACATACAGGAATCTGTTCGAACAATTTGATGTTATATTATCTCCTACTACGGAGATTTCAGCCCCATTGATCAAAGATGTCATGGAGAAACCAGATTTTTACCGAGAACTCCTGGTTAGAAACACAGGTTTCTTCAACGTGGTGAATGCACCGTCGATAAGTATCCCTGCTCCTGTTGGAAGTCACATGCCTGTAGGCCTTATGGCTAGCTCGCATGAAAATCAGGACCTGAAATTACTTGATATGGCAAGAGAAATAGATAGTGCCTTAAGTAAAATAAAAAATTAAAAGGCGATCAGCTTTCTTCAACTTCTTTAAGAAGCTGCTCAAGATCTGATTTCTGAAGCCCAAGTTCTTCTAATAGAAGCGACTGGGTGTAACTACCCAATACTGGAGGTTCCGCAGCTTCCCTGGGCACATCTCCCTTGAACTTTACTGGAGTTCCCGGAACAACAGCCTCTTTTAGTTGCAGCATCATGTCCCTTGCTATTGCCTGCTTATCATTCACAAGATCTTTGATAGACTGCATTGGAGCGCAAGGTATCCCGCCTTTTGCCAGCAACTCAACAATCTCATCCCTTTGATAGGAAGCGATTATGGAAGCCGTAACTTTCACGACATCGTCTGCGTATTTGACTCTCGTAGCATTGCTTTTGAATCTCTCATCTTCAAGAAGATCTGGCCGGTTTACAGCTTTAGCAAACTTCGCCCAGAGCCTGTTGCTCGTAACTCCAAGAGCTATTCGGCCATCCTTGGCATCAAATATCTGATAAGGTGCAAGAGTGGTATGGGCATTTCCAGTTCTCTTCATTTCTCGTTTTGTCACGGAATATCCTGTCACCCAGTAGGTTAACCAGCTAATGGCTGTGTCAAACATGGCTATATCAACCCATTTACCTTCACCAGTTGAATTTCTGGCATAAAGGGCACTTGAGACAGCAAAAGCCCCATACATTCCTGCACCTATGTCTGTGAGGGGAATGCCAATTTTTGTAGGTTCACCGTCCGGCTCACCTGTAATGTCCATCAAAGCACTTCTGGCCTGTATATTAATGTCAAAGGCTGCATTCTTAGAATCCGGGCCCGATGAACCGTAACCAGATATTGACAGAAGAATGAGTCTAGGGTAGCTTTCATGCAATTTTTCCCAGCTATATCCCAGCTGGTCAAGGACTCCAGGCCTAAAGTTCTCTATGAGAACATCAGTCTTTCCAAGAATACTTTCAAAAACCTCCCTGGATTTTGGCATCTTTAGGTTGAGAAGAACACTTTTCTTGTTTCTGTTAATTGAATAAAAATAGGCTGACATGCCTTCCTTGACAAAGGGTGGACCCCAGCCTCTGGCAATGTCTCCCACCTTGGTTTCAACTTTTATAACTTCTGCACCAAGATCCGCAAGCATTAAAGAAGAAAAGGGACCCGAAAGTCCCTGTGTGAGATCAACCACTTTCACCCCGGAAAGGGGCAATCGCGTTTTCTCACTCATATGGCATTTGCTTCCAGCTCACTGACAGCACTGGACTTCTTCCATGGAACTATGAAGAAGATCAGCACGAACAGAGGTACTACAACAAGACCATATAGGATATTGTTCCAGGAAACACCTGCTGCAAGGGCTGCAGAGACAAGCGTTGGAACAATGATGTTGCCTACCCACTGGAAACCATATCCGAAGTTAGAGGCCGTTGCCCTCATTCTGGTTGGATATGTTTCATTTATGTAGAACGGCCAGGCTGCCCACATTGACCAGAGGAACACCTGGAACAGAGCATACATGACGAAAATGCCTGTGGTCGAGGTGGTCAGGATCATTCCTATGACCAGAACACCGGATATTACTAGATTTATGTAGAGGACAGGTTTTCTTCCAATCTTCTGACCAAGCAGGGATGCGTAAACTGAACCTACAACAACGAGCAAGTATGAGAGGAACTCAAACATTACTGTCGTTACAAAGGAAAAGTGTTTCACATCTATGAGGTAGAATGGGAAGTATATCAGATCTACAGCAACAATTCCTGCTATGTATATGATAAATATTGTCAGCAGTATACTGGTGTTTCTGAACTCACCTGAGTACATCTGATGGATTGTGTTCTTAAGGGCTTCTTTCTTATTGATTCCGAATTCGGTTTCAATTTCTGTCTTACCGGCGCTGAGCTGTTCTTTTGCCTTCTGGGTATCTGTAAATCTCTTGCTTTCTCTAAGCGATTTTCTCAGGTAGAAAACGTACAGGGCAGGTATAAGCCCTACAAGGAACACGTATGGTAGATAGGTGTTTGTCTTAACAAAGAGCAGCACTATACCTGCTCCTGCTGCAGTTCCCAAAGCAAAACTGAAACTGACAAGCATCATCATCAAGGTTCTCTTGTTTGAAGGTGACTCTTCAGCAACCATGGTGAATCCCATGGATTCGTCTCCACCGGAACCAAATCCGGAAAAGGCTCTTGCGCCAACATATGCTCCAACAGATCCTGCGAAGGCAGTGAAAAAGCTTCCGACAGCATATATGACTGTCATAAGCATAAATATGGTTTTCCTGCCATACTTGTCAGCCAGATACCCAAAAATAAAGGCACCGGCCGCAGATCCTATGAAAGCTCCATCCGTCATGATTGTAATCTGCGATTCCGGGATGTGATAGAGAGCTGTAATGCCTGGCAAGCTCGCCAGGAACAGTTCAAAATCCATCGCGGCCAAAGCAGCACCAATCAGGGCGGCTAAGCTTACTCTCAGGTAATACTTATCCTCTGTCGCCATAGAATATTCCAAAGAAGAACTAACAATCAGTACTTAATAATTTCTAAAAAAATGTTACATTTAGCACATTGATTTGATAATTCTCAATAGATTCTAGACATATGTTCAAAAAAAATAATATCGCCGATATAGTAACGGATTTATGGTGAAGTCCATTGATATTGTATGCAACCTGAGAACTCCTGAGATAACTTCTAAGCTTCCTCCAGCTTTCTGGAACCTTACCGGAGATGATTCCTGGAAAAATTTGAGGGTACTGGATGAAGTGAAGAAAGGAATCACCATAGAAGACATGCTCAATAGGATGGATGAAGCTGGCGTGGAAAAAGCGCTGTTAATCGCCACCCAGACCAATGAATTTAAGATTGATCCAGAAGAAGTCTATCGTGCAACAAAGGAATACCCTGACAGGTTCAAGGGAATACTTGGAGTGAATCCTTTGCGCGGAATGAAGGCCCTTAAGGAACTGGAGGATTCGGTCAGCAAGTACGAATTCATTGGGGCGCATCTTTACCCACACTGGTTCAGAAAGGCGCCAAATGATGCCATATATTTCCCACTTTACGCAAAGTGCGCTGAGCTTGACATACCAGTTGAGATGCAGGTTGGCCATTGCGCACAGGTTGGGTTGCCATCTGTGGGGAGACCCATCACCCTTGATGATATTGCTATTTTCTTCCCAGAGCTTAAAGTCGTAGGAATACACACTGGCTATCCTTGGACGGAAGAAATGATATCGGTCGCCTGGAAGTATCCTAACGTATTCATCGGCATTGATGCATATGCACCAAGATATCTGGATCCTTCACTGGTCCACTTTATGAACAGCCATGGCAGGGAGAAAGTCATGTTTGGCACAGATTTCCCTGTTATTGATTTTAGGAGAGCCATGAAGGAGATGTTTGAGCTCAATCTCAGAGAGGAATCCCTTGAACTGGTTTTGCGGAAAAATGCCGAGAGGGTATTTAAGATCTAATCAAAACAACTCTCTTTTAAATTCATAAGGAAAACAAAATATTCCTTTGGTCTGTATGGGTTTCCATGTCAATCAACAGGCTCAAGGAACTCATTAATTCAGGCAAAATTGTAATTGCTCCTGGTACGTTTGATCCTTTGTCTGCTATCCTCATAAAGAATGCAGGGTTCAAAGCAGCATACGTTAGCGGTGCAAGCTCCTCCTATACCCAACTAGGTCTTCCAGACCTTGGATTTCTGGGAATGGAAGACATGGTCAGGCAGGTTGACAGGATTAGGGCTTCAGTAAACCTGGCCCTGATCTGTGATGCCGATAATGGGTACGGGAATGAGGTAAATGTTTTTCAGACCGCAAGATTTTACAGTAGGGCTGGAGCGGATGCCATACAGATCGAGGATCAAATAACGCCCAAAAGATGCGGGCACCTCAAGGGCAAGGAGGTCACTGACCCTGAAGAAATGGTACTAAAGATAAAGGCCGCAAAGAGAGCCGCCCCAGATATGATGCTTATTGCAAGGACAGATGCACTCACAATTCTGGGAATAGATGAAGCCATTGAAAGAGCCAACAGGTACATATCTGAGGGCGCAGACATAGCTTTTGTTGAATCGCCGCTTTCCCTTGACGATCTGGAGAGAATTGGGAGGGAAGTGAAGGGATACAAGCTGGCAAATATGGTTGAAGGTGGCAACACCCCTCTTCTTCCAGCAGAGGACTTGCAAAAACTTGGCTTTTCAGTCGTAATTTATCCTGGTGCTTGTGTCAGGGCTTCAGTGAGGGCCATGGAAAATGTCCTGAGAGAACTCATGGAAAAAGGCACCACCAAGGGATTCCTCCCCAATATGGCAGATTTCAGGCAGATACAGAAGATCCTCGGCGCAGAGGATCTGTTGAGGGAAATAGACAATTCCGCTTAGAGGGGTTCGTCTTCAAGATACCCTCTTTTTTTGAGAACTTCAATTATTCCACCTTCTTCTATAATCTCCATTAGGAAATTGGGAAGGGGCTTGAACTCAAGGTTCCGCCCGCTTGCTATGTTCTCTACCCTGCCTCTTGCAATATCTACAGAAAGGATATCGCCCTCCTTCACAATTCCTGTTATTCCGGGGCAACTTATTGTAAGAAAGCCAAAATTAACTGAGTTCCTGAGAAATAGGCCATTTACAGACTCTGCTAGCACGCAAGCCAGTCCCAGAGCTTTAAGATTTGCAGCGGCTGGTCTTGAAGATCCAATTCCAAAACTTTTCCCGGCTACAAGTATGTCTCCTTTTTTCACCATTCTGGCCCAATCAGGCCTGTTGGCCCACATAGTGTAAAGGTGCTTTTCATCATCAGGAACAGTGTAACAGATATGCGGATACATCAGATCAGTGTTTACGGAATCTCCGAAAACCCAGGCTTTACCCTCAAAGTTCATTTTCATCTAATTTCCCTCCAGATAAACTCTGGGATCGGTTACATGACCAGCCACCGCCGAAGCCGCCACAGTAGCTGATGATGCGAGATAAATTGCAGCATCTCTGGAACCCATCCTACCCTTGAAGTTGCGGGTCGTGGATGTTATCCCAGTCTCGCCATCCCCAAGAAGCCCCATATGCCCGCCAAAGCATGAACCGCAAGTGGGATTTGTGACTACACCGCCTGCTTCCAGTATTATCCTTATGAAACCTTGCCTTTCAGCCTCAAGGTATATCTGCTGTGTGGAAGGCGTTACAATGAGCCTCACTCCGCTGTGGACCTTCCTATTCTTCAATATCCTGGCAGCTGATTCCAGATCCTTCAGCCTACCGTTGGCACATGATCCTATTGTGGCCTGGTCAATTGCGGCACCCGCAATATCTCCTGCCGGCCTGACGTTGCCCACAACTGCGTCCGGAAGTGCAACCATGGGCTCCAATTCATTCATATTCAAGTTCCGTTGTGACGCATAGGGGGCGCCTTCGTCTGCTATGCTTGGTGAATATCCGCTGATGCTTCTTGTTCTCAGGTATTCCTCCAATATCTTATCGAAAGGGAAAAGGGCAAACTCAGCACTTATCTCAGCGCACATGGTGGAAATCACTGAGCGGTCATCAACTGAAAGGTTGCTGATGCCATGGCCAGAAAATTCAATGTTTTGGTTTGGAATTTCTCCTAGGTCTCTGGCAAGAGAAAGGAAGACGTCCTTTGCTTCCACACCGTTGCCTAATTTCCCCTCCAGTGATACGCTATGTGAGTCGCCAAGTATATACCATGTCTGTCCGGTGCATATTACCTGCATGAGCTCCGGCATGCCAAGCCCCCTGCCGACACAGTTGAAGGCTCCCGTTGCAATTGTATGTGAATCCGTATTGGCGATTATGTTGCCGGGCTGAAACCAGCCAAGTTCTGCTCCAAGGGTGTGAGAAATGCCTCCTCTGCCATAATCATAGAATTTGGTAAGTCCCCACTTCTCAGCAAGCTTTCTCAAATTTCCAGTTTTCGAGGCAATTTCAGATGTTGGCGCAGGAACCAGATGGTCAAATACCATGGCTATTCTGTCTGGGTCAAATGGCTTTTTTGGGGGGTTTCTTGTAAATTCAGGGTGAAGCCCCGCCATATCCAGCATTATGGCCAGGTCAACCGACGTCTTTACAATATCTCCTGGACCTATATCCCTGAGACCTTCGGTATTGTGCTTCAGGAGGATTTTCTCAATCATTCCGTGGCTCATACTGTACCTGCTTTAAAATATGGGCCGCTTAATATACTCTCCCTGGAAACTATCAAGTATCTTCCCGTTATGGTAAATCACATTCCCTCTCAAAATGGTAGTTTCCGGCCAACCTTTCAAGATAAGGCCATCAAAGGGACTGAAATCCTGGGCAGAATGCATTGTTGAATGGTCCACTTTACGTTCCTCATCCAGGGTTACAATTGCCAGATCGCCATCCCATCCCACAGCAATATCTCCCTTTCTTCCTGAAAGCCCGTGGTATTTAGCCGGGTTCAGAGTGACAAGTGATGCCAGCTTTTCCAGGGGTACCTTTCGCTTGTGATAGCCTTCAGTCAGGAGGGCAGAAAGCATCACTTCAGTTGCGCCATAGCCATTTTCAGCGGACCAGAGCTCTTCTCCTTTTTTGCTTTTCTCAATAGCAGCATGGTCTGACGCCACGGTGTTAACCTCTCCCTTGAGAATCGCTTCCCATAGGGCTTCCTTATCAGTCACAGACCTTATTGGCGGGTTCACCTTGCCTTTTACACCTATGTTGTTCTCGTAGGTGATGCTGATGTGAGAAGCTGTGACTTCAACCATGATATCGGTGTCAGGATAGGCAAGTCTGAGTTCACTGATAGTCTTGATTGCTTTTTCACTGCTTACATGAAGTATGTTTATAGGGCATCCGGTTTGGTTCGCAAGTTCAACAGCCTCAATTATGGCAAGCCTTTCCGAGGAGGAAGGGCGCGCCTTGCTGTACAGCTCCAGCACATTGTCCCTCTTCTGGTCTGAACCTGCCTTGGTGCTTTCCAGGTTGATCCTTATTATTTCAGAATCCTCCGCATGTATGCTCAGTCTAGCCGGGGTGTCTGTTCCTTTCAAGCCTGCCACTGCCTTCATTATGTTGTAAAGGTGGCCAAGGTCGTAAGGGTTATCAGACAACAGATATTCCTTCTCTACCGATCCCTTGCTGACTTCACTTTTCAGATTGAGGCCCTTGTAGAACATGTAAAACTTGAAGGTGGTGACTCCAGATTTTTTCACAAGTTCGGGAATCTCATCCACATGTTCTCTTAAAACAGGGGCAAGGTTGTAGCCATAGTCTGTGTGAAAATTGCCCTTGGAGTAATCCAGAACTCTCTTGAATAAAGATCCATATGGTTCCGAGGCGTTCAGGTAGTTTCTCCCTGATCTGAAATAACTAAGTAGAGTGGTAATTCCGCCAGCAGCTGCACTTGAAGACTCTGATCTAGCATCTTCAGAAAGCGGCCTGTAGATTCCTACATGGAAATGGGAGTCAATGAGGCCTGGAAAAACATGTTTTCCAGTTGCATCTATAACTTGATCGTATTCTTTTTCAGGAAGTTTCCTTCCTATTTCTGAAATTTTACCATCCTTTATTCCAACGTCAACTTCTAAAACTTTTTTTGACGGAAAGACAACTTTCCCACCTTTTACCAACAAATCAGGCATAGCTGTTTATGATCGACAGAATAATTAAGTTTTTTCGCAAAATGTAGCATAAGTTATTTCAGGGAGTGCAAAAATTGAGAATGTGGATGGTGGATCCATCAAAAATGTGTAACAGGCATCTTCTTGGAGAACACGTGGAAATTCACATGATCCTGGGCTCAATCAACAAAAGGCGCAATTTGGGTGGATTTCTGGAAAAAGGCCTGATTCAACCGACTTTGATTAAGGAAAGGCATGATGCATTAACCAGAGAGATGATATCACGTGGATACAAACATAAGACTCCAATAAACAAAAATCCTGATATTTCATATTTAGGCAGCCTGGCTTTCACTGAAGTTGACAGGAAAGCAAGTTACTCAAATCTATTGGACAGGTGCCCCAGATGCAGGGACATATCTAAAAAATAAGAGGGCTGTTAAAATTCGTTCTCATAATACAGGTAATTTTATTCCTGGATATCTGTTGTTCTCTTTATGTCCGATCCTGTAGACAGAATTTCCGACAGAGGACTATCCTCTGCACTTCAAAGAATAAGGGATATGATGGGTGTGTGGTCCCCGAGCAGAAACCTGCAGCAGGACATTCCAGGATTCAGGACACAAAAGGGGATATACAAACCCAGAGATTCTGAATATGCTTTATGGATCAGGCAGACCCTTAAGGGCCCTTATCCCGATAAGGAACCTGTCCCTTTGCCCGACGGTTCCTGGTATTACCTTTACACACCGGAGGCAGATAAATTCGGGAACACAGATTTGTCACTGAGTACGAACAGGGCACTTCTAAACTCTATGGATGATCGGGTGCCGATCGGGGTTTTCATACAGAGGGAAGTCCCACATTCCCAGTCCACTTATGAAGTAATGGGACTCGCTTATGTGGAGCAGTTTGATGGCAAACACTTCGTTATACATGGTGAACCCATTGATATTGAGGCCAAGCCCATGAGAGTTCAGGAAATATCCCCATTTCAGCCATACGAATTAGATGTACCCAAAATATCGGAGTCTTTAAGGGTAGTGAGGGAAAGAGCATTCCAGCTTGGTGTAAGGAGGCTGTACCATGAGAAGTGCAGCTTATGTGAACTCGGATATCATTTTAAGGGCCAGCCAATAGGGGTGGAAGCTGCTCATGTGATACCAGTCAGCGATAGGGGGACTTCTAAGGACCTTAGAAATGGAATTTTACTGTGCAGAAATCACCATACCCTGTTTGATAGAAACCTTTGGGCATTTGACGAAGACTACAGGGTGCTGGTCAGAGATGACCCTTTATTCCGGCGTTCTGCTGAGAATAACCACATTCTGAAAGTTGAGGGATTGAGGCTCCCAAACCTGCCTGACAATGAGTACGCTCTACCTGCACGGGAAGCCATAGATTTCAGGTTAAGGCATTTCATCGAATAATGGACTAAAAATCAAAACAGTGTTCTTTGTCTGGTGTTTTTGTTGTTCCCTGCGATTAGCCTATTAAAATCAATTTCGGGTAGGCCCATTTTTACCCTGAACAGGTTCACAGTCCCGGGCCCAAAACCCTGGAAATGGTTATTTGAGTACACATATGCTTTTTCAATTTCATCCTGTTTTTCCTTGAGGGCCCCGGCCCAGTGTTCCAATTCTTTCTCTTTTTTCTTCTGAATAGTGCCAAATTGGCTTTCCTGAATGGTACGGTCACCAACCAGTCTCAAGTAAACATCCTTTGAGGTCATGATTGTGGGGTTTTTGGCCATTGGTATCTCTGACCATGACAGGATAACATCATGATCCCTCAGCAACCCAAAGGTGGTCTCGTTGAACCAGGAATTATTGCGAAACTCTATGGCGAAATCAAGGTTTCCAGGCAGGAGAGGAAGAAATTCACTCAGTGACTCAATTCCATTCTCATAGGTGAGTGAAGGTGGAAGTTGCACTAAGATTGGTCCTAGTTTAGGTTTGAGCCTACATATTGTTAAAAGGGATTTTTCAAGTATTACGTCTACACCGTTCAGTTTGTTTTCGTGAGTTATTAGCCCGGGTAGCTTGGGACAAAATATGAAACCATCAGGGGTTGACTTCAGCCATTTTTCAATTACAAAATCAGCTGGTGGTGCATAAAAGGTGGAATCTATTTCTACAGTGTTGAATAGTTTCGAATAGAGCGCCAGAAAATCTCCCGGCTTTGTTCCTGGTGGATATAACGGGCCAACCCAACCCTTATAGCTCCAGCCTGAACAACCTATTCTTAGCTCCTTCATTTTTTAACCCTAGCTTTCAATTCACTCCCGGGATGTCACGCTCAGGTGTTCATGGACTATTTTCCATTCACCTGCTTCTTTCAAAAGTATATTTGTGCCAAGTCCATTGAGAGTCCTTCGAGTTTTATCAATGAAGCCTTCTGACTTAAACTCATAGGTGCATACTGCGAATTCATCTAATTGAATTATCCAACGAATATTTCCTGTTGTGTAAACCTCGTTCAATATGGCCGCCCAGGTATTTTCGAAAGCCTTCTTAATCTGTTCAAAACCATTAAATGCACCCTCCGAGAAATAGAATGATGCGGTCTCATGCAGGTAGCCGGCAACTTTGTTGAAGTCTCGGGATGACCCAGCTTCCCAGTATTCTTTCATAAATTCATCTAGGCCACGGATGTCCATTTATGGGTGTAACACGGGAATAGAGTAATTAAGTGTATCCTGGCCCCGCATCATTCATCCTCGACCGCTTTCCTTAGGCGGTTAAGGTTTTCATCCCAGTACTGGTCAAAATATGCAACCCATTCCTTAACATCGCGAAATGGCTCAGGGTTGAGCGTATATCTTGTTTCTCTGCCCACTTTCTTCCGGACAATTGCCGTAGCGTCCTCCAGAATACGCAGATGCTTATTCACAGCCGTTCTGCTAAGGGGAAAGCAGTCCTTGATTGAGGCAATGGACATTTCTCTATCTGCGAGTAATTTCAATATACCTCTTCTCGTAGGGTCCGCAATCGCCCTAAATATATCATGTCTGTATTGAGTTACTGACATACTATCCCGGGATTGACTCAGGAAGGATCTTCTTGATGTTCTTCTCCCATCCACCATCCATGATATCTCTAATTACAGTATGGCCCTGGTTGAATCTTGTCTTTTTGTCGGCATCCCACCCACCATGGGTAAGGGTAAATTTGGTCTGGTTGTTTCCAAGGTCCTTCAGTTCAAATGTTATATGCCAGTCTTTGTCCCAGTTGAATTCTATGAGTTTCATAGGCTCCACCCTGGTGACCTGGCAGGATGAATCTCCATAAGTGCCTGCATGAAGCAAAAATTCCTTTCCCTCAACAGGCTCAAAGTTATTCTCCATCCACCATGATGCAATCCCCTCGGAAGTGGAGACTGCTTTCCACACCTTCTCAAGGCTCGCGTTCAAAATAATTGTTTTCTTTATATCAGGCAAAGGTCTTGTCATTTTTATCAATATAACACCATAAGGTGTCATAATATTTCAATGTGATCAATGCTGTTTGGGTGTATTTTTTTGCGGAAGTGCCTTCGTATGGAGGATAAAATGTTATCCGTTTGCTGGAATTATAGCAATTATGTTCATTCCTGTAAGAAGAAATCTGTTTAGATGGGGGACTCCTGATCCCGAAGGCGACTGGATAATGCACGGTTTTCTAATCTCAAGTGAAGATGCAATCATTCTGATCGATCCACCCCTGGTGCCTGATCTCATGAAGACGATCCAAAGGTTAGGCAAACCTGAGGCAATTATATTGACCACCCTTGACCATACAAGGGGTTCAAAATACATTTCCAAAAAGACAGGTGCACGACTCCTTATACCAGATCAGGGCGCTTCGGACGCTTTTGATCCGGATACCATATTGAAGCAAAAAGAAATCAATGTTTTTGAAAAGTATGGGAACGCAGAAATTTACGGGCTGCATCCAATTAGAATTACAGTGGGAGGCAGAACAGGCAATAATTTTCCATGGCTCGATGAATTTGCCCTTCTCACCAAAAATAATGAAATCATCACCGGTGACATAGCCATAGGCACACCTGACGGGAAAATAATGCTGGCTCCCGAGTGGTTCCCTCACGATCCCCCGCATGAACGGTATCAGCCCGCTGAAATCGCATTCACTAAAGTAGTAAAAGAAACAGGTGCAAATTCACTGCTTGCTACGCATGGAGAAAATATCTATGGAAATCTGCAAGAACTTAGGCTCAAATCGCCGTTAACCGAAGGGGAAAAAATATAGTTTTCAAAAAAAACTCATGCCCGGGCCCTTCCATGATTAAGTCTATGGCTAAAAAGGAGCCCGCCATGGCATCTGTATCAATCAGGAAGAGCCCGAATGCTCGGATTTATCATCTCACTGCGCTTTTTTGAACCTGCCTTGAATAGCTTTAGATATGGCACCATTGCTTCCATGATTCTGTTTTCTGCTTTTCTAAGGTGCTCCTCATAGGTCGATCTGGCAACACCGAGTGTACTGGCTATAGAATCTGTTGTTACTTCCCTTGGTGAAGCATAATAACCATAATCAAATGCCTTCACGAGTGCCTCCATCTGTTTGTCGGTCAACTTTGAAAAGAAGCTCTCCACCCAAACTGTTGAAGGAACTGCATCCATATGTATGATTCTCTTGCTGAGAAGTTCATTCTGTCCTGTTGTTGCTAGATCTGCAAAGAGTTTCTTTGTGTCGACCTCACTGAAACTTATCAGCTTAAAGTATCCCCAACCATCCAGATAGACAGCTGGGTGCAAAACAATGCAATGGTTCCTTTCTATGACATTCCACATGCTTCCAAGAAGATCACAGGTGCAGGTCATGGTCATGACCAAACCGTCGCTTGTTGGTTTGTAGCCTTCAACCTGCCGGCCAATGCTGGAGGCATACTTTTCAAGTTCAACCATTAGATCTTCGTGTTTTAGCGGAACATGAAGCATTTCCCTGTTCCAGACACACCACATGGATATCTTTGTACCGGGGTACTTGCCGGACATTTCGATGAAGGGGTAACTGTACCTTATCTTGAATGATATTTCCCAGGCTTCCATGATGTTCTAGGTTGAACGTGATATTAAGGTTCTTCCCTTCGTATGACGGCTTCCTTTGAAGGCAGAATGCAGATCATTGTAGCCAGGATATACAATTAGAGGCGAAATAAGTGTTTGAATACGAAATAAGAAATGGAATAGATGCAACAAGGTTGGGACACATGTTTGGATTAAAGCCAGATATGGCTGAATATCTGAGGAGCGAGTTTGGTTCAGTCAATTACAAGCGTATTCTGAGAATTCCCCAGAACTCACATAGGTTTAAAATAAAGCAAAGAGCCAATAATTGGATAGCATTTGCCAGACCCGTCCAAGGCATTCAAAACCCTAGATCCACAGAAATTTAACAGAATCTGGAAACATATTGGCTTTAGATCCTGGCTTAATTTCTAATCGGTTCAGTTCGGTTGAAAAGGTGTCTGCCTTCACCAGCAAGCCCGTAGATCTGCCTTGGGAGCATATTATATGTATAGGAATACCCTCTTACACAGGTCCGAATGCACTGGTTGCATCCTTCTGAGCGTTTAACATAATTCCTGAAGAGGTCTGATTCGAAATATTCCCCGAAAGACCCATTCTTGAGGTCGTAATGAAATTTGTAGTCGCAGTTGTATATCTTCTTGTCCGGGGTAACGTACACAAACATTTTGGGGAAATGGCATTTCCACCGTTTGCCAACAACAAAGTCCTGCAGCACTAACTGGGTCTCCATGAGTGGGTACCCCTGTTTCTTCATGTTAAACAGAATCTCGTAAAACTCCTGCAATTTCTCTGGTGTAAGGCCTATGTCGAAATTAGGGCTCGTTTCTTCTGTGGTAAGACCGAAATCCATGCTCTGTTCTATGGAATTATAAGAAATTCCTAGTCCTAGTTTTCGAGCCAGTTCTGCCATAGGCAGTATTGTGTCAAAATTGAGTTTGCTTATTGTTGTGACAAAGGCCATTTTAGTGTTTGACTGGTCTTTCATCGACTCTATTCCCCTCATTACTTCACCGAATGTTCCGGATCTCCCCCGGATAATGTCATCATAGCCATTATGGTAGTCCACCGACACAAAAGCAAAATCAAGATTATTCAATTCATTTGCCTTCTGCTCAAGCAAAGAACCATTTGTGTTCATCACGGTCACAAAGCCCTTCTTTTTCGCATAATCGACTATCTCTCCGATATCTCTCCTGATAAGGGGTTCGCCGCCAAACATATAATAACCCCGCATCCCTGAATCATAAGCTTCGTCAAGAAGCTTGAAAACTTCTTCCGTACTCAGGTCTTCCTTCATTCGGGAGATATTCTTCCAGTAAGTACAGCTGAGGCACCGTGAATTGCACCCATAAGTCATTGCATGGGCCAGGAAAAACGGGGTGTGTGTGAAGAATCTTGATTTTAACATAGAAAGGAGGATATCTGTGTATCTGGCCCAATCAGCCGGATACTCTGTACCTTGGATAAACTTGTCCTGTATCATCTTATCTAAATAATTATGAGGTACTCGTTATATTATCTTGATACCTCAACAATATGAAGATAAGTTAATTACTAAAAAGGCAGAACGCATCTAATACTGCTCCATCAGAACTCAAAAGTTGGTAATAATGACCTCATCAATCTTACCTCTCCCTGCGGCCTTGGAATTGATGCTTCTGCGTGCGCCAACTACCATTTTGCTATAGCCATCGTAAAGGTCAAGTATGTTTTCAGTTGCTGAGTTGCTCAGCATTACTTTAATGCCTTTTCTATCCAGAAGCCTGAATGTCGCTGCAAGACGTTCCTGGTCCGAATGGCCGAAACCACCGGAGTGGTAATCGGTGAAACTGGCAGTAGGTGAAACTGGAAAATATGGAGGATCAAGATAGACGAAATCATCTGGAGCTGCGGAATCCAGTGTTCTCTCAAAATCTGAATTCAATATAAGCGTACCCTGCAGGTCATGGTGGGCATCCATGATCATAGATCTGCCAGGCATTGATGGGGTTTTATAACTTCCAAAGGGAACATTGAACTCGCCTCTGGAATTGACCCTGTACAGACCATTATAGCAGTGCCTGTTTAGATAAACAAACAGTGCAGCTTTAAGGAACGGGGCTTCATGGCATCCAAGGGAATTGAATTTTTTTCTGGCTTCATAATAGTCCATTCTGTTATTACCGTATCCGAGCCTTTCGAGTTCACCCAAGAGGGAGGCAGGGGACTGCTGTACTACGTGATAGAAGTTGTGCAGCACTGGGTTGACATCAGCAATTACAGCTTTACTGAACTTACCTCTGCTCTTTAACGCAAAAAACATGGCACCACCACCAAAGAAAGGCTCATAATATGTACCTATACGTTCCGGGGCAAGGCCTATAAGGACATCCGAAAGCTGCCTCTTGCCGCCAGCCCATTTGATTAGTGGAGCGGACATTTGAAATCCTAAAGAGTGAAGTCAATAAATTGATTCCTATATGCTATAGGGATTCAGTGGTAATATCTTGGTTTTCCCGATCTTCGCGGGTCCCTGAAATATGATACTCTTGCCATAAGGATCAGCAATATGAACATTAGAGTCAGAATCAGGGGAATATCTCCAGGAGGGGCAAAAGGCAGGATGAATATTAGGTATGGACCCGGGAGCCAGTTTAACCACACAAAATATATCCAGATGAAAAGGTCAAATGAGCAGAGCAGAAGAAGACAGAGCAGGATAGGCATTACAACATCCCCCTTCCTTCTGTAGGTCACGCCATACGCTATCAGGGCAAGACCAGCTGCCATTATAACTGAAAAAACTCCATTGAATAGATTCATTTCCCCAGTTGTGAATCTTCCAGTTTGGATGTTCGATTCCTCTACGAGTATCGGCACAAAGAGTCCAATGAAGAGCATAATGGTTCCAGGTTCTATCAGATTATTCATGCGCTGTGCCTTAAACAGTGATTTCGCATCCAAGCCCTCAACCATTTAACTAAACTCCTCTCACTTTTTATGATATCTGGGGATAGAAAGTGGGTCCTGTTTTTGCTAGCGGTCAGTAAAAGAAAAACCTTTTGCTTTACATGTTTTTTCTGGAAAATTTGATGTCCGGCCAATTCAACCATTCAGCAATTTCCCGCGACCTTCAATAATCCCAGTAACTATTCTGCGTCAAAAGAGGGAAAACGTAACTTAACCTCATGTATATAGAGGGGCTGATGAATTCAACTTCAAAGAAAATTCTATCCATTTACGGATGGTATGGCACCGCCGCCATACTCGTCGCTTATTTTCTGGTAAGCTTTGGCCTGGCCGGCGATCTTGTTATTTATCAGATATTGAATCTCACAGGCTCCACAGCGCTGGCAATTATAGGTTTTATGAAGAAGGCCTGGCAGCCAGCCGTCTTGGAAGCCGCATGGGCATTTATAGCCATCGGGAGTTTATTCTGGCTATTGATGAAGTAGACAATACAATGACAATCGACTTACTTTAATGCAATAAGCACCCTATTGTCCAGATCCTGCCATCCCACTTCAACATCCTCAAAACCTGCTTCTTTAAGGAGTTTGATATGAGTTTCGAGGCTGGTGTGCTGATCATGCCTGTCGGATTCAGGATATCTGCGTTTCCTTTCTTCCAGCAGTTCTTTGAACTCGGGGTACTCTGACAATCCATCCCACCAGTCAGTCCAATTCAATGCTTCTCCCGATTCGAACCTTTTTTCTTCATAATGATGCCGCAAGTCTCTGAAGATGTTCTTGAGCCTTACAGATTCCAATTCGGGATATATATGGTCCCCGTTGAGGAACACACCATTTTTGCTCAGCAAGGAATGAATGGTCGCATAAAGTCTTCCAAGGGCCCCCTCAGGTAACCAGTGAAGTGCAGTAGTGCTTAATATTGCATCAAATTTCTTCACTGGCAACTTGTCAGTCCAGTCTTGAGAAGCGAGATTAGCTTCAAAGAATGTAATCCGGTCATGATCATATTTTGAAGAACTGCGAGCAATACTCAGAAGCACAGGATCATAATCTACTGCAACTGATTTTCCTTCCGGCAACTCGTTAATGAAACGGCCACTTAAAGAACCCGGCCCACAAGCAAGATCGAGTATGGTCGGTCGGTTCCCGCAAACCTGTTCGACCACCTCAAACATGAATTTGAATCGCGATTCCCGGTTCTTTATATGGGCATTCTGCTGTAATTCCCAGCTTTCGATTATTGAATCGGCATCCAAACCAGTAGATATTTTCATTGACCCTGCAACGACTTACACAATAAAATCTATGCTTTCTCGTGAGTTGGTTTGTTGAATACCACACATCTGAATTCATCAGAGTCATGAACCTCAAAATCAGCAAATCTCCTCAGGGGCTCCAGCTGAGCCAGGGATAGCGCGTGTGCACCAGTTGCTTTCTTATATCCCTTGATAAGTTCCAGTCCGTATTCGAAGATAAGGAGCCTGCCTCCAGGTTTAAGGAATCTGAAAATATTTTCTATAGATTCCTGCTGATTTCTCCAGTGATGGAATGAAAGAGAGGAAAAAACCACGTCGAATTTCTCATCAAAGGGGATTTCTCTGCTACTGCCCATAGCCAGCTTTATTCTGCCAGCTACCACGAATTTTTTGAGTTTTCTTGTGGCTAGTTTGAACATATGTGGAGATGGCTCAACCCCGTATAGTTCAACTTCTTGGTCTTCCATTGCTAGAAGTCTAATCACATTTCCAGTGCCAAATCCTATGTCCATTACCTTTCCGGGATCATACGCCAGAACAGTACTAAGAACGAATTGATGGAACTCTTTCATGGGCTTAACTCGTGAAAATATGTTGTACAAGTGTGAAGTGAAGAAACCGAATTCTTCTTCCTCAGGTAGATAATGACTTTCTTTCTGCGCCATTTACTTCCATCATTTAGTCTCCAGTCACATATAAGCGTAATACAATTTCTCCTCAATTCGGATAAGTTGATAAAATATCTAGATTAGGAGATGATATTGAATTGTTCCCCAGACAAGGAAAATAGCCGAAAATGAGAATTTATTACGAATTTGGTAAAATAATGGTTAAATATCGTGAAGTCGTAGTCACTAGAGATCACATGGCAAATCGAAAATATATGTCAATTTTAGTGATACTTGTCGCTGCTGCCATGATTTTGTCTTCTGCCGCATTTATATTCCCCGGCGGAAGCCATCTTTCTTCCGGCAGTGCACAAGGAAACAGCATACACGCAAACGCCATAACACAGGCTGCAAGTAGCAATGGAAACAGTATTAGCATGAAAGGTGCCAGTATTTTGCAGGCTCTGCATGCTAAAGGGATAGCAAACAAGAATATCTATCTTCCAAACTTCAATGCCGCACCTCAAAAAGTAGGCAATCTGGTGAATGGCCCAAGCTACACTTCTGCCCCAGCTCCTATGGGTATCGGAACATATGGTTTTTCACAAAATAATAATGTAATCACCAGGAATAACATTAGCACATCAAGTTTCGCAGCGTCTGTAACCTTTAACAATTTCAGCACATTCTATGCACTCGATGATGGACCCAACAGCGTCACAGTCCAGTTGAATTCAGTTCTAAACAATGTAACACTCTTTGGAAACTCAGGCTACACTTTCTGGAACCAGAATGTTTTATTTTACTCAGCGAGGACACAGACTATTCAGTTTTTGGACAACATATGGAACTTTTCCAGTCCGTCCTTTTACTTGAGCCCTAATGTATTTGCTTCCTATGGTGGGAATCTAATTGCACCGGAATTCTACTATGATGTTGGGCCTGCCTTTTCAGTTACTTTCCCATTCACTGTGCAACTCTATCTGAACTCAACTGTGATGAATGGAGACAACACTGTTTTCTTCAATTACACACTTCATGACTCTAGTGGTTCAGTTTCAGGCAGATATGATGTTGTCCAGTTCAACTCAACCTATGGACAGCCGGCAGGATATTCTGCGCCACAAGCTAATTACTTGGTCACTTCATACAATCTCACTCCTGATGGTTATATTCCATATGACGC
>JBJKQJ010000007.1:0-8234 GCA_046705445.1 Thermoplasmataceae archaeon | reverse complement strand
GTGTAATCATGGCTGTTCTAATTTCCATGCCTTAAAAAAATTTAAAAAAAGAGTTGGAATGAATCAATGCATCATGAATGCATGGTAGGCTTTGTAGCAGCTCCACAGGTCTGCCTTGCTCACGATTTCAAATGGTGCATGCATACCAAGCACAGGAGCTCCTGCATCAACAACATTCATGCCGTGTTTTGCAAAATCCTGGGCAACAGTTGCGCCTCCACCTTCATCAACTTTCCCTAGGGTTCCAAACTGGTAAACAACGTTGTATTTATCAAAAACTCCACGGAGGTATGCAATAAACTCAGCCGGGGCCTCTGAACCTTCAAATTTGCCCCCGTAACCAGTGTATTTGGTGACTATAATCCCTGATCCAAGCCTTCCTGCATTATGGGTGTCGTGTGCACCCTTGAAGCTGGGATCCATGGCAGCGTCGACATCTGAGCTTATGACTTTACTCTTCCTCAGGGTAGTCAAGAGATCTATGTGCTCCGCCTTTCCTGTGAGTTTCTTTAAAATCATGGAAACAACATATTCCAAGAAATTGGATTGTGACCCCGAAGTTCCCTGGCTTCCAATTTCTTCCTTGTCGAAGAACAGCACAAGTGCAGTATCTTCTGGGTCCCTTACATCCATGAATGCTCTGAAAGAAGTATATGCAGAAGCCTTGTCATCGTGCCCATAACCGATTACCAGAGAGGAGTCCAGTCCACCGGAACGTGCAGGTCCAGCTGGGACAAGAGCAAGATCTGCTGATGCCAGGTCATCCTCTTCAACATGGTATTTATCCTTCAGGATTTTCATAATGTTGTTCTTGAAAGGGTCATCCTTTGAATCATCAGGTATGCTGCCGAAAATGGCATTGAGTTCTTCCGCTTCAATGCCTTCAAACAATTTCCTGTCTTTCTGCATCTTAGCCAGATGAGGAAGCAGGTCGGGTATCAGGAAAACTGGATCATCAGGGTTCTCCCCGATACGTACTTTGATGCATTTTCCATCCTTGGTGAAGATTCTCCCATGAAGGGCGAGAGGATGGTTGACCCATTGATATTTTTTCACACCACCGTAATATTGTGTCTTGAGCAGTACTGTGTTGGTTTCAGAGTCCTCATAAACAGGTTTGGGTTTGAGGTCAAGCCTGGGAGAGTCTATGTGGGATGCTATCACATAAAGGCCGTTCTCTATGCCTTTCTTTCCCACTATTCCCGCGGCAAGCGTCCTTCCTATATGGTTGTAATAAAATTTAGAACCGGGAGAGAGCTTGTCTAACTCCTCTATATCCTTGTACCCGTTTTTCTCAAGTGTCTCCACAAAATAATCCGTTGCCTCAGATTCCGTCTTCGCCTTACCCAGGAAATCTATGTAACCACTGGATATTGATTCAATTACTGGTTTTTCTTCGTTGTTAATTTTTTCCCAGACAGTCTTGGTATGGCTCATTATTGATGCATATACACTTCTTTCTTAAAAAGAATTCAATAAAAACACATTTTTGAGTTGCTTTCTATATAGAAAAAAGAGAAATTTTACCGGGCTTTTTATTTTACCGTCCCGGTTGCCTGCAGATTGGGGATCTCATTGGATAATTCCTCCAGAGTTTTGCCTTTTGATTCGGGAAGGAGGAAATACATGAGAACGCTGGAAGCCACTGCTATTGCACCGTATATTATGATCACATAGCCAAGTCCAATGGCGCTGAGAAGAACGAGGAAGGATGAAACAAACGTTCCTACACAGATCCTGTCAATAAATACATTTATGGACTGCCCGCTGGCTCTGATCTTGGTGGGAAGCATCTCAGGCACAATGATCGTTCCTCCAATAATGGTGGCAGGTCCAATTGCCGAGAAGAAATAGTTAAACAGATAGAAAGTGAATCCAAGAGCTGCAGCTATTCCTGTAAGCGTTCCCAAGATCTCGGCTGACTGTGGAATACCGAATATTCCAGGATTGATCAGAAGCAGGCCGTAGAGAACCAGCGCAATGAAAACACCTGCATAACCAAAGACAACAAGTTTTTTTCTGCCTACGCGGTCAATGAGGTAAATAGAAAGCAAAGTTCCCGGCAACCCCGCAAGGAAAATGGCCGCATAGGTAAAGCCGACCGGAGTAAGTCCCAGGTTGGCAGCAATTGTTATTGGGCCATATACACTGAATGTGCCGGAATATGTGTCATAGAGTATCCATAGAATTGAGCCAACAATTATGACCGGGATTGATTTGAAAAGTCTGTTGAAGTAGCCCACCTTATCCCTGGCAACTCCTTTAAGTTCTTCGGGGAACGGGTAAAGTGAGGAATCCTTCTGTGGTTCTCCCCTGACTCTGGTATTGAACCTGTATGTTTCAGGTATTTTCCTTCTGTAGTTTATTACAAACAGAGAAGGGACGGCACCAAAAGCAAGCACAATTTTCCATGCCTGATCAGGGGCTATGAACAGACCGGTGATCTGTACCACAAATGCAGCCAGCGCTGCCCCGAAGAGATACATAATGGAGAATGTTGTGGCCATCAGCTTCCCCCTGTCGCTCTTGTTGGAATTTTCAGCCATAATTACAGGGGACATGACGTAATCTCCACCTATTCCAAATCCAAGTATCAGCCTGGCAATAAACAGAAATGTGAAATTGGTTGTAAACAGCTGGGCTCCGGCGCCTATGAGGATTAGGAGCAGGTCAATTCCATACATTGGCTTCCTCCCAATCCTGTCTGCAATAGCGCCAAAGAGGATTGCACCAATTGCGGCACCGAAATATGAGGAAGCAGTCAGTACTGATGCTTCAACCTTTGAAATATTGAGGTACGCAATAACTGAGTAGAATACAAGGGAAATGGCATAGAGATTATAGGAGTCCGAGAAAACTCCGGCCCCGTTCACAATGACATTTCTCAGATGAAATCTCTGGATCGGTGTATTGTCTAATTCTCCAAACACAATAGTTGATTGCAAAGTTGTATTAAAGAATTAAGTAATAACTAATTTTTGAGTAGATGTTATTTTTATAAATGTCTGTGGATGCTTTGTTTTCTAGATTTTAAATCACATGCTTTGATTTAAAGGAATGCACTAAATCTTTGAGAAGTTGCCAAACATAATGCTGCTAAGTTCGGGAATATATTGATATATGGGTTTTGAGTAATTTCTCATAATGTTGGACAATTATGCTGACAGCGCCAAGACGTTCACCTTTGCTGCAATTTTAGTGGAGGGTATTTTCACTGTTCTGTTTGTAGTCTACTTTGGCCTTGCACTTGGATTTATTGCAAACATCCAGCCTACCAATCCACCTGCTACGGGAACTCCATTCAACTTTAATTTTGGTTTTATGGTAATGGGTATTATGGCAGTGGTGTTCGGAATTATAGGACTCCTGTGGGTTCTGCTTGACTATTTTCTCATCTATAAGAAGATTATAGGGGAAGATATACGAGGTGCCCAGGATACAGCCGTGATACTTGGGATAATTCAACTGGTTTTAGGTGGCATAATTCCCGGTGTCCTCATAATCGTTGCATACACACAGCTCAACAACTCCGTCAACAGAAACCTTTATGCGCCTCAGGGCCAGAACTAGAGCTTTGACTTGCAGGATTTTGCAACATCCTCCATGGTCATAAATACCACGTCTTCCCGCTTTGAAATGTGGTTTATGACATTTTCCAGCATATTTATCCTATGTCCTCTCCCTATTACTTGGGGATGGGTAGTCAGTGTGAACACTCCTCTGTCTAGATGGCTGGTCATGTAATCAAAGTCAGCTATCCAGTTCCTCTCAATACCTCTTGCTTCCCTCAAACCTCCGCCAGGCGCTTCCTCATCAAACTCAAACACCGGGTAATCCTCCAGGGACCAGCTTATTGGCATTTCAATTAGGGTTGAGTTTTCACCGAATTTGAAGCCCCCATCCAACCTGGCTTCGTCTCCGATCCTTACCAGATATGGGAGATAATCATGGGCCATCAGGCTGCTGTCGTAGAGGAAACCCTTCTTTATTACAAGATCAAGGGTGTTCTCGCTCAAATCCCATGAAGGGGCCCTGAAGCCTCTGGCTTTTTTGCCGGAAATGCCTTCGATTATTCTATTGGCTTTATCCATTATGGAGCTTTCTGTTTCCCTGGACAGTCCTCGCGGGGTTTCGTGAAGATAATTATGGTGGGCTATTTCATGGCCCTTGTTAACTATCTCTTTAACAGTGTCCGTAAATGACTCTATTGTGTAGCCAGGAATGAACCATGTGGATTTTATCCCGTTCTTTGAAAGTAGGTCCACAATTCTATGAGCTCCCACGTCACCAAATTCGCTCTGGGATATCTGTGTTGGAGAGTACGGGTTCATCCTTCCTACCCTGAAGCTGAATGTGTCAAAATCAAAGGAAAGGCACACTGCATATCTTTTTCCCTCTGGAAGATCCGGTAAAATTGTTCTGATCAATCGGTTCACCTTTGTTATCTTAATGTACTTTAAAGATGAAAAACCTTATTTGGAAAATAGGGGGGTGTACCTGGTCATTATTCCTGTGTTGTGCCACCATGCTTTGAAAAGAGGTTTCTCTCAACATAAGGGGAAAGCATTACGTATGCCACCGATGCGGCAAGCGCAAGGGCAATAACAAGATACCATCCCCTTAAAGCCTGTGCCCTGAATACAGCGAACATGATCAGTCCGACATATGCAGAAATGGATGCCCCGGCTCTGGAGAAGGCAAAGTAGAGCCCCTGGTATCTACCCCTGTTATGTTCCTGGGAAAACATGGTCACGATAACCTGTGTTGGTACAGCTACCATCATCTCTCCAAGTGTTGTGACAGTTATAGCCAGTTCAAGTAGAATGAACGATCTCGCAATCAGGACCACAATATAGCCAAGAGCCATGATAAAGGAACCCATGGCTATGGAATACAACCTGGCCCTCTTCTCTATGCGTATAATTCTAGATATTGTTGACTGCAAAAGCGTGATCAACAGGCCATTGGTACTAAGGACTATGCCTATCTCAAAACTGGACAATGTCAGGTAATTAGACTCAAATACCGATAGGGGTACTGCCTGGTAGGCAATCACAAACCACGAGAAGAATACCATGACCAGAAGTGGAATCACTCCACGTTTCAGGCGATTTTGAAACTTTGTGCCGTCAGGGTTCCTGACATCCCTCAATCCGAACTTTGGATTATTCTTTATGCCTACCACCGCTACTGCAAGGGATGCGACGGTTGTGGCAGTACCGAAGATGAATAGAGATGTGTACCCATAATACTGAACTAGAAAGCCTCCAGAAACAGGTCCGAGCGTAAATCCAAGGTTCAACCCGACATAAAGCATGGCCATTCCGCTGGCCATTTTGTCTGTCGTCCTGTCGGAGATGTAGGAGGACAATGCAAGTTGAACTAGACCATTGAACAGACCGAGAACCGGGAAAACAATGAGGTACACTATGGTTGGGCTGTCATTGAGGACAAACACTGTGAGCAGAATATAAAGCAGGGCTCCTCCTGCAAGACCCATTAGAGTTACTGTTTTAGTTCCAAGGAAGTCAGATAATCTTCCCCCTACTACCTGCACAACAATGTCAATGGCCCCAGTCGCAAGGTAAATTATACCCACGCTGGAAAAGGGAGCTCCCTTTACCTGGATCAGGAATAATGAAATGAAGAGGTAGCCGGCACTGAACCCGCCATAAACCAGAATTATTGCCAGGAAAATGATGTAGTTTTCTCTGGTCATTCCATTTCCTAACATCACAGCGTCTGTTTCGTCCAACAATTCCTCTCCTGATTGTTTAAGGTTTTCTAGATATTCCGATTGGAAAACCCTTCATTAAGTCAAACTAATCTCTGCCTTGGTATTAAAGGAAATTCTAGGCTGAAAAATAATTTTAGTGCGTGCCGCAAATGATCTGAAAAAATTTTGCCGTCACAGTTCAAGCAGGTTGTCCAGTCCCCTTACCAGGCCATTTATGGACCCAACTTTTCTTGCTGCAAGCAGGGTGCCTTCAACGTAAGTCTCAGCTTCATTGCCTGCCTCAAATTTCATTGTCAGCCTTTCTCCAGAAGCCCCGAATATGACGTCTGCTCCAATTACATAACCAGAGAGACGCAAGGAGTGCACCTGGTTGCCGTTGAGTGTAACGCCCCTGCTTTCAATAGGTCCAAATGTTTTCTCTAGAGGAACCTTTATCTCCGGTTTAGCCACCTGAGATATCCTGTATGCCAGTTCATTTGCGGTCCCACTTGGTGAATCTACTTTTTCCCAGGATGCATAGTCCAGTATCTCCCAGCTAGGTAGGTATTTGGCCGCAATTGTTGCGAATCGCAGCATGAGGGCAGCGGATATGGCAAAATTTCCTGCAGCAACAACCCCCACTCGATTCTTTCTTGCAGCCGCATCTATTTCTTCATAATCCTTGTCTGTCAGCCCAGAGGTTCCAACCACTACATTTGTGTGATTTTCTATGGCAGCCATGACGTTGGATTTAGCACAATCCGGAGAGGTATAATCTATCAGTACATCGGGCTTAAAGAGCAACGCTTCATGGACGTTGCCGCTCACCTTAATTGGAGGCATATCTGCGTTGAGAACCTTTGATAGTTCCTTTCCCGCAGACGATCTTGAAACGGCAGAAACAAGTTTTAAACCATCAGATTTCACTACTGCAGGTGCCAGAACGCTCCCTACCCATCCTGTTACACCGGCAATAGTGATTTTAATTGGCTCCATGATTTATATTGATCTCATGCTCCTATGTATAATTAAGCAGGGTAATCCCCAACCCTAAATCAGGGAAACCTAAGCAAGGAACTCCACTTCCTTGAGGAAGTCAGGATCGTTTTTTACAAGATTCCTCAACTTAATCAAAAACAGCAGCCCGATTATGGAAACAACAGTAATTAGTGGTGCAATTCCTATTATCTGCATCAATTCTGCCCAAACAAAAAGGGGTGTTATAAGGCCGACTGCAAGGGCAAATTTATGCTTACGGTTGTTCTTTCTGGGCATATAGTGGGCTATTAAGATCATTATTACGGCGTTTTCAATGATAAAGAATAAGCCTTCCAAAGGGGGCCAGATTCTGGGGCTGCCATCAGATTTGTATGGCAGAAAAGCATTTATTGCATAAATTGTGAAAGGCATCGCCCCCAACAGAAAGAATTTCTTGGTTCCCTGATAAGTTCTGCCTTTTCCGTTAAGTAGATTTCCAGGTAAGGCTCGGGCCGTAATCAGTAGAGCAAGAGAAAGAAGTGAGAAGAAGATGTAATCTGCAGTTGTAGGAATTGAGCTGGGCTTTGCAGAATTGACGGCTATGTTCAGAACCACTATGTCCAGTATGTATACAAGAAGAACTACCGCTATTCCCCCTTTTCCCAGAAGCCTTTCCCTTGATTGTTGTGGATAAGCTATGGATAATAGCAAAATAGGCAATCCAACACTGAAGATAGCATGAAAAAAAGAAATTCCAAGTGCCCAAATCCAGTCGACCCCAAGATATCTGCCATATATTCCCAGCAACCCAACTGGATTTATGGCTGGCATGAAAAAAGTATGGACCGAGATGCCTTCTTCCATTATTCCGTATGCAAGGCCAAGAGTGAGAATTGAGGCCCAACCTTTGTTGAAGCGGGCAGAGAATTCTCTGATTAGCAACACACCGGTTGAATATAGTGCAATATTGAGTATAAGGCCTATAAAGAAAGATGGTGTATTGTAAAAAAGAGTTCCCAATTTAGAGGAACCCGTCATGTATTCCGGAATGCCCGGGGTCATGATAATAAGTAGAATAATCATAATTTTACGAATGCCCTTAGGAACCATGCGATGACCTCTGATTAAAAATAAAAATAGTTTACATATAGATGACGTGGAAGCTGTATTTATTGCTATTCACAGATGTTTTGCACGAAAAACGTTTCATTTGGGACAAAGCAAAACAGGCTCTTCGCGTTCCATTCTCCCAAAAACTAATTTGTACGGGAATTCCTAAAGCGGAGCATAGGTCTTGATTTGAAATCTGCCTATTGCACTTTGTAAAAGGGGAGTATAAGCTGTTCCTTAGATTAGCTTCTGATAGTGATATGCCTGCACTAAATTAAGAAAAAGTGCGGAGGGCCGTCTTTGATTAAGATTGTAATCAAGGATGAATTTATTAATAAACACTCGTTAATCATTTATGGGTTTCAAGAAAAAACATCAGGAATTTTATGAGAATGAGCAGGTAAACAGATGGTATCTCAATATGAGGGCT
>JBJKQJ010000006.1:0-10552 GCA_046705445.1 Thermoplasmataceae archaeon | reverse complement strand
TTTTCGTTGGGGCTCACATTTTCTATCTGAAAGTAGTCCTCCAGTAATGGCCTGATTTTGGAAAATGAGAATTCCCTGCTCATAAGGCGATGTATGCCAGAGATCATGAGGGATTCCTGCTGCAGTGATGTAATGTAAGATAGGCTGTATTTCCAGAAGTCTTTTCCCTGTTCTGGTTGTTCCTTGTAGATATCCATGGTTGCTTTGAGCCTGTGGTGGCCATCGGCAACAATTGCCCTATCCCTTTGTATCGAACGAACTATGGAATTTACAGTACTTTCATCTGAGATTAGGAAGAATTTGTTTATTACCCCGGAAGGTTCCTCAAATGTCCTGACAGGGAGCAGACCCTTGATGGCAGCCTTCAGGATGCGTTCAAAACTCAACCCATTTATTGCAAGAAATATGGGTTCGAGCTGGCATCTTGACCTCAGCATTACATTTTTTCTTTCCTTCACGGCCCAGTCAAATGTCTGCTCATGAGGCATTATAATTCCGGCAGGAGGTGATGTTTCCACCGGCGCTATTAAACCTATTCTGCAGAAGTCTTTACCATTTCCCCTGAAATCCTGGGTTATTATGATGAGTGAGTTTTCCTTTGCCCTGACGAGGATACCTTCACTGAGCCATTGATCAATCAGCTCCCTTGAATGTTGTGCGTCTCCGGAATCCGGGAGAGTCAAATGTGTTATGTTGTAGGGATTTTTCTTTAAAATTGCCTCCTGGGCTTTGGTCACTACATCGAAGGGAGGGGAGGTAACGTTTTCCAGTTCTTTCCTGAAGACAACCGGGCAGAAGGGCCTGATTATCAATTAATCAATCTCCATTGTACACTTTTTCCAGATTTGCCAGGTCTCTATCGTATCCACCCTCTCCCAGGGGTGTTTCTAGGATCATGGATTTCCCGCGCAGCTTTTTATCGTTAACGAAGTTGGCAATGCCGTCAAGTCCCAGCATGCCGTCTCCAATCTGTTCGTGACGATCCACTCTGCTGTTTATTCCTTTCTTGGAGTCGTTAAGGTGGAAACCTTTGAGCCTGTCAAGGCCAAGGGATGATTTAAAGTGGTCCATGGTTTCACCGTATCCTGACTGGGTTTTAATATCATATCCAGCAGCAAATACATGGCAGGTATCGAAACAAATGCCCACCTTATCTTTCCTGGATACCTGGTCAATAATTTCTGCCAGTTGTTCGAATGTGTGACCCACAGTGCTGCCCTGACCCGCTGATGTTTCAAGGAGAATTGTGCATTTCTGCTCCTTTTCTATAATTTCATTGAGATTTTCGGCTATGTTGGCCAGGGCAATTTTCTCCGTTGTTCCGTTTGCTGATCCGGGATGAAATGTAAGATATTCTATCTCCAGAAGATCCGCCCTCCTGACCTCCTCGCGGAAGCCGTCCATAACTTTTGCTTTCAGGTCTTCCTTGGTGGTTCCCATGTTCAGAAGGTAGGAGGCATGGATCATCAGACCTGACATTTTCCTATTTGAAATTTCTTCTTTGAATTTCTCAACATCGGCATCTTCCAGAGGTTTAGCTTTCCACTGCATCTGATTCTTTGAAAATATCTGGAAAGTCCTGAATGAAAATTTTGCAGCCCGTTCAGGTGAGAGATAAACGCCTCCGGACGCAGATATGTGCCCACCTAGCAGCAAGTCATCGGTAATGGACATTTATATTCAGTACCTATGCCAGCTTCTCGCTTTCAATCATCATGTTGATGAACTGAAATACATGCAGTGCGAGAGCAGGATTGTCTGTGTATCCGCAGGCATCCATTTCAGGACCTGCCAGAAGGGCTCTGACCTGATCACTGACCACATCAGTTGCAATCAGGCCTTCCTTCCGGAATACCTGGGTATTGGGAGGGACCCTCTTATTAGGTGGTGTAACAAATATTACTTTAACACCTCTCTTCACCGCATTGTCCAGGTTCTTCTTGAGTTCTGTCCTTATTTCCCTCACCTTTGGAGTTGCGATTAGGAGCTCCCTTTCTGCAAGGTTTATCATCTCGGCAAGTTTGCTCATCACTTTCTGTGTCCCGTATATGGTATACACAAGCTGAGGCTCGCCCTTTGAAGGAAGCATATCCTGCAGATCCTTGAGGTTCCTGAAAAGCAAGTCGAATTTATCCTGAAATTCAGACCTTATTCTGTTCATGTCATCGGGCTTGAACATTCTGGGCCTTCCATCCGTTTCTTTGGCGAACCCCTTCTGAACTAAGGATTCCATAACCTTGTATGCTGAAGTTCTGGGGATGTTGGCAGTATCAGCAACAGTGTCTGCATTAGCCACCCCATGATAAACCAGAGCCACAAATCCCTGTGCTTCGTAAGAAGACAGGCCCAGTAATTTCATCTGTTCTGCTATCTTGCTGAGTTGCTCAGCATTAGCTTCCATAGCTACTAATTATCTTATTGTTTATATGATTTTCTTTTCTATAATTCCTGTTAACTCCTTACTTTTCAGTGTCAATGCATGATAATATACATATGAAAATTGAGCTTATTTGTTGCAATTGCGGCTATTATTAACGTGAATATAGATTAATAGTGGTTTATAATAATGTAAAATACATATCTTCTAGCAATATGAAAGAATCCATACAGGATTTTCTCAAGATGGACAATTATCTCGGAGACCTGGAGATTACAGTTCTGAAGGCTGACCCGGGGTTTCTGGAATTAAGCCTGCCATTGAATGAGAAATTGCTTCGCCCGGGAGGCATCATGAACGGCGGTGCAATTATGACTGTTCTGGATGCTGCAGGCGGGTTGGTCGTCATGACATTTGGAGATGTGGGCAATGAGGTCACCATTAGCATGAACACTAATTTCTACAGAGGAGTCAGCGAAGGACCCCTTAATGTTAAGGCAACGGTTACGAAAAGGGGAAGAAATATTACATTCAGCAGGATAGAACTGAGAGACAGAAACATGGAAATCTGCGCAGAAGCCACAGGTTCCTGGTACGTAAAGAGGATAGATGAATAATGTTGGAAGCTGATTCAAACCGATTTGCGTTTTCCCTTAAAGGGAAGAGAGTGGTGATTGCCATCACTGCAAGTATTTCCATTTACAGAATTCCCGATATTATAAGAGACCTGAGAAGAGAGGGTGCCGATGTAATTGCAGGAATGTCAAGGGAAGCCTGTGAAATGATCAGTCCGGATGTGATTAAGTGGGCCACTGGCAATGAAGTTATCACCAGGATCACTGGAGATATAGAGCATGTATCGATCTTTGAAGAGAAATCCAAAGACACTATGCTCCTTGTTTGCCCTGCTTCATACAATTTCATAGGAAAGGCTGTTTCAGGCATATCTGATGATGTACCATCACTGTTTTTCTCCTTTGCCCTTGGAAATGGAAACCAGATAGTTGTCTCTCCAGTAATGCATGAGGGCATGATGGTTAATCCAATCAACCAGAGAAACCTGGAAAGTTTGGTCGAAGTTGGAGTCCATATCATACCACCTAAGATGGAATCGGGAAAAGCTAAGATTTCCGATTCGGATAAGATCATCGACTACGTCGCCAGAACCTTCAGCAAAAGCCAGCTATCCGGCAGGGATATACTTGTAATTGGCGGCCGTGGAGAAGAAAACCTTGATCCTGTGAGAAAAATCACCAACTCGGGCACCGGCCTGACAGCACTCTGGTTCATTCGCAATTCTTTTAGAGCGGGTGCGGACAGAATCACATTTGTTGGGAATTCTTCTGAAAGCGTTCCCGACTACGCAGAACATATCAGCGCCTTTTCCTTTGGCGATTTCAGGAAAGCAACCGAAGAATTGCTTCAAAAAGGAAAATTCGACCTGGTTATAAATGTGGCTTCACTGCCGGATTTCATTGTGGAAAATAAGTTTTCAGAAAAAATAGACAGTTCGGTGCCTCTTGAACTTCACCTCAAACCCCAGGAAAAGCTTAACAATATAATCAGAAAGAGACACAAGGGAACACTGGTTGTTTTCAAACTCTCAGAAAAGAAAGACATTGGCGAAACCATAAGCAATTTTGAACAGAGTTCTCCTGACCTGATTGTATTCAATCCCTATTCGGAAAAAATACTTCCTTTTGGAACTGTGAAAAATGAATACACCGCAATCAGAAAGGACGAAGTAATTGAAATGGGAAAGTTGTCCAAACCTGAAATGACCCTGGCTCTTATTGACCTGGCTAAGGACTTTTTGAAATGAGGGATTAGATTGAATGTCCTGAGCGTTCAGACACCTAGGATTCAGCTTGAGTTTGCCAAATCGTATCTTCATGAACTGAGAGATGAGATCGCCAAACTAGATTTTGAACTCATGGTTCTTCCGGAAAAGTGGCTTGCCACTCCCATTAGCACCCATGACAAGGAGTGGACAGACCTGATGGCTGTTTTCAAGGAAATTTCTCTGAGCCATAAGGCAACTGTCATTCCTGGAAGCTACTCCATCGAAAGAGATGACGGACTATATAACTCAGCTCCGGTAATTATCAAGGGCAGGATTGAGGGTTTTCAGGACAAAATCGCCCTGTTCAAGAATGAAAATGGAAAGTACAAAAACGGCAAGGAAATCCATGTCTTTGACTCAGGGGAATTTAAATTCTCGGTCCCTGTATGCTATGACCTTGATTTCCCCTATTATGCAAAATTAGCGGTGGAGAGGGGGGCACAATTACTTGTCAATCCTTCCCTTGTGGAGTCGCAATTCAGCGAAATGTGGTACATTTACGTAAAGGGCAGGTCACTTGAGAACAGGCTTCCGATCATTTCAGTGAATTCCATTTCAGAACCCTTTGGCGGGGGTAGCATAGTTACATACCTTTATCCCAGGAACGGCGGGATCATACTTGAGCCGAGGCTGATGGGAAAGGAGCATTTCAGCATTATTCAGACCAATTCCACCGAACTTGAAGATTTCATTTCTGCCCGGAAAGCAGAGGATTTTGGCCGATACGAACTGAGGAAATAAAGTCGGAATTCAGGTTCTAAGTTCCAATAAATTTTACAATTTCTGCCGCAACATCCTCAGCATGAGTTGTGTGTGGTTTGTGTCCTCCTTCTTCCAGTATTTTCAATTCACTACCGGGAATGTAAGCATTGAGCCTCTCTGCATATTCCACTGGAATGAGCCTGTCCTTTGCCCCCCATATAATAAGGGTCCTGGATCTCAGATTTGCAAGCTCTTCTGGTGTAAGCTTCTCTAACCCTGTGGCATTTTTTCTGACAAACTTGACTATATTTTCCCTCTTATTCCTGGGATTCATATTCATGACCCTGTCAACAAACCTTGAGATTCCTTCTTCAGAAGACTCGCCTACAGTTGGGTTTATTCCCGCTGAATCTATCAAAATGAGATTTTCAGGGTTAGCCACAGTGGCACTGTACTTCATCGCAACCCACCCGCCGTATGAATTGCCTATGAGAGAAAATCTGGCAAGCGAAAGTGATTGTGTGAATGACTTCAGCATATTCACCTGCTCATTAACTGAATATTCCGTTAGTTCGATCCTTGACTTTCCATGGCCGGCAAGATCTGGCATGATTAACCTGTAAGTTTCGGGGATGTGTCTGGCGAGCTTCATCCAGTTGTTTCCGGACCCACCCAACCCGTGCAGAAAAATCAGAGGGTACTGTCCAGGTCTCTCCAGATATGAAACAGAGCCGAGGGGAGTTTCGAGGTATGAACGCTCCATATTAAAAGTTTATTGCACCATTGGTTAAAAAACAGACCCGGAAAACTCTCACAACGAATTATAAAATATTAATTACGAAATTCGACTTCATCATACCGGAATTTGAGGTAAAACTTTTTTATATACCATAATAGAAGTTTGTGAAAGACGCAGGCAAATTAGTATATGATTTTAGCGAAGGAAGCAGAGAAATGGTGGATATCCTTGGAGGAAAGGGTGCCGGTCTTGCCGAAATGGTAAGAATCGGACTGAGCGTCCCACCCGGATTTACCGTATCAACTCAAGCCTGTCTGAAATACCTTGAAACAAATAAACTGGACGATAAACTGTGGAACGAGATTCTTGATCATCTTAAAACCCTGGAAAAGAACTCCGGAAAGGAGTTTGGGGGAGACAGAAACCCTCTCCTGGTATCCGTAAGATCAGGGGCTGCAATCAGTATGCCCGGAATGATGGATACCATCCTTAACGTGGGCCTGAACGATGAAACTGTGAAAGCACTTGCACATCTGACAGGAAATGAACGATTTGCATATGATTCGTACAGGCGGCTTATCCAGATGTTCGGTGAAGTAGTTCTTTCGATTCCCCATGATGAATTCGAGGAAAGCCTGGGTGAAATAAAGAAGCATTCTGGGGTATCAAGCGACAACCAGCTGGATGTAAATGCCCTGAAAAGCACCATCGAGGAGTATCATTCCATATATGCCAGACACCGCAGGGAATTCCCTCAGAAGCCACTCGATCAGCTCAGAGTTGCTGTTGAAGCCGTTTTCAAGTCCTGGAATGTCGAAAGGGCCATCACCTACAGACAGTTGAATGATATCCCTGATGACCTGGGCACCGCAGTGAGTGTTGTGGCCATGGTTTTCGGGAACAAGGGCGATGATTCAGCCACTGGAGTTGCATTCACAAGGGACCCAAACACCGGTGAGAAAAAGATTTTTGCAGAATATCTGACAAATGCCCAGGGCGAGGATGTCGTTGCAGGCATAAGGACTCCAAGGGAAATAGGTGATCTAAAGAAACAGATGCCAGAAGCATATGGTGAACTCCTGAAATCTGCTGACATTCTGGAAAAGCACTACAGGGACATGCAGGACATTGAATTCACAATAGAGAACGGGAAATTCTACCTGCTGCAGACAAGAAACGGCAAGAGGAGTGCAAGAGCCGCAGTAAAGGTTGCAGTTGATCTAGTATCCGAAAGCCTGAGATCCCAGGAAGAGGCAATCATGATGATAACACCGCAGGTCCTGGACACTCTGCTTCACCCGCAGGTCAAGTACAATGGTAATGAACGCATTCTTGGAAAGGGGCTCGCAGCATCTCCTGGTGCTGCTTACGGAACCATTGTTTTTTCATCTGAAAGGGCTGTTGAACTGGCTGGGGAAAAGAGAAAGATCATACTTGTAAGGCCGGAGACCACAGCAGATGATGTCAGAGGTATGGCAGTTTCCCAGGGTTTCCTTACGCAGAAAGGAGGAATGACCTCTCATGCTGCAGTTGTGGCAAGAGCTATGGGAAAACCGGCAGTTGTTGGAGTTGAAAGCATGACTGTCAACCTGAGAGAGCAGACCCTGAGAATTGGAGAGGAAGTTTACCGTGAAGGAGACACCATAACAATAGACGGCACCAACGGGCAGTTTCTGGCAGGAGAAGCTACGCTTGAGACCGCCTCGGTTACTCCGGAAGCTCAGGTTCTACTGGGCTGGTGTGATTCTGTGAGGAAACTGGGAATCAGGGCCAATGCTAACACGCCACTTGAGGCCAGGATTGCAAGGGATAATGGAGCGGAAGGTATAGGCCTTGCGAGGACAGAAAGGATGTTCCTTGGAAATGAAAGGATTCAGATAATGCGATCCATGATCATGAGCAGCAACCTTGCCGAACGCCTCAAGTACCTGGATATGCTGCTGCCCATGCAGATTGCTGATTTCACAGAATTCCTGAGAACCATGGACGGTTATCCTGTCATAATTAGGCTCCTTGACCCACCGCTTCATGAATTTCTCCCTGACAAGGAAGAAATAATGTCCGAAATTTTTGACCTGAAACTGAAGCTCAACAGTACATCAGATTCCAGGGAGATGGATGAACTAATTGCCAAGCTTTCAGATCTTAGAAAACTCCTGCAGACAGTGAAGAATCTTGAGGAATTCAACCCCATGCTCGGATTCAGGGGATGCAGGCTCGGCCTGAGCTACCCTGAAATTTATGAAATGCAGGTGAGGGCCATAATGACTGCTGCAATTAAGGTGAAGGAACAGGGCCACACCATCCTTCCGGAGATAATGATTCCACTGGTGGGGCACGCAAATGAACTGATGAGGCTGAGGGACCGGCTCGAAGCAATAGCTGAGAAACTGGTTGGCGACCTGGACATAAAGTACAAATTTGGAACCATGATAGAAATCCCCAGGGCATGCATCACCGCTGACCAGATAGCAAAATATGCAGACTTCTTTTCTTTCGGGACCAATGACCTGACTCAGATGACATTCGGTTACAGCAGAGACGATGCAGAAGGAAAGTTTCTTGCCAGCTATGTAGAAGAGGGCATCCTTCCGAGGGACCCCTTTGCAACTGTGGATGAGGAAGGCGTGGGTGAACTCATGAAAATGGCTGTAAAAAAAGGAAAAGCCACGAGAAAGGGCCTGGAGATAGGTATCTGCGGAGAGCAGGGAGGAGATCCTTCCACCATACACTTCTGCCATAAAATAGGCCTCGATTACGTGTCTGCCTCACCCTACCGTATTCCTGTGGCGAGACTATCTGCAGCAAGGGCGGCGCTGCAGGAAAATGAATCCTGAGGTACAGGTCGCTGACTTCGGTAAAAAGGGGCATGCAAATAAAGCCGGGTTTTTATCCCGGTGGTAAATTTTTAAAAAAATTTAGTAAAAGAATTGATATTTGAACAAACGATTACCACTGGAAATGGTCTTCGAGAGTCTTGGTGAATACCTTGACAGATTACGTTCCCTGAACCAGCTCAGAGAAGTAGAAATAGAGGTTAATCCCGATCTGGAACTTACCCATATCCTCAGCGAAGAGGAGAGAACCGGCAACAAGAATGCCATACTTTTCAAGAAGGTTAAGGATTCGAATTTCCCTGCTGTGGGAAACCTTTTCTCAACGTGGGAAAGGATGAGACTCATTCTCGGAGACGACCCAGAGACCATCGGGAATAGGCTCCTCAGCCTTGTTCAAGTACCCGGAGATACAGATTCAATGTTATCCAAGGGCCTCCAGATGATGAAGGAACTAGGAGGCATAAAACCAAAGGTATCTAACTCATTCGGCTCAACTCACACTGTTTTGGAAAAACCGGATCTTACCAGATACCCGATATGCAAGACTTGGCCCGGCGATGCAGGCAAATTCATTACCATGCCAGTTGTGGTTTCAAAAGACCCCGTTTCCGGACATAGAAATGTTGGAATGTACAGAATGCAGTTATACGACTCCGAGACGCTGGGAATGCACTGGCAGATCCAGAAAGGAGGAGCGGAGCACCTTCATGGGTATTACAGAGAAAAGAAGAAGATGGATGTTGCAGTCATACTTGGCACAGACCCGTTGACAATATTCTCAGCAGTAGCTCCCCTGCCAAACGGCCTTGATGAATTTTCTTTTTCGGGCCTTGTGTCAAGGAAGAAGATGGAACTGGTCCAGGGTCAGACTGTGGATCTACAGTATCCTCGTAATGCAGAGATTGTTCTGGAAGGTTATGTTGATCCTGAAGAGACACGAGTCGAGGGTCCCTTTGGAGACCATACAGGTTACTATTCACTTGAAGAAGAATTCCCGGTTTTCCACGTTAAGAGAATAATAGAGAAAAAGAATCCCGTTTATCCCACTACAATTGTTGGGAAGCTCTGGCATGAAGATGTCATAATTGGTAAGGCCATAGAAAGAATGTTTCTGCCGATCATTAAATTCCAGATACCGGAAATTGTGGATATGAACACCATGGAAGAAGCCGTATTCCACAATATGGTGGTCGTTTCAATCAGGAAGAGGTACCCGGGTCAGGCCAAGAAAGTAATGTTTGCCCTCTGGGGGCTTGGCCAGCTCATGTTTTCAAAGATAATTGTTGTTGTGGATGATGACATAGATGTGCATGACAGAAAACAGGTCATTTGGGCACTCTCCACAAGAATCGATCCGCAGCGTGACGTCTTTATAGTCCCTGGAACTGTAACCGATAGCCTCGATCATGCCTCAGGATTATTCAACTACGGATCCAAGATGGGGATTGATGCAACTGCAAAAGGCCATGCTGAAGGATTCAACAGGAAATGGCCAGAAGTCATGGATGTCCCTGATGCCATAAAGGATTCAGTAAGCAAGAAATGGAAGGAGTACGGATTATGAAACTCATGGAAATTGTTGATTACATTAAGCTGGAGCATACGGTCTTTGACCTTCCCTTCGTATTCAGCGGGGCCGTGCTTGCTTCAAACGGCTCCTACGATTACTTCAAACTGGTCCTCATTCTTATAGCAACGACCTTTGCTAGGGCCACTGCAATGTCGGTAAACAGGATTGAGGGGCTTAAGTTCGACAGGATTAATCCCAGGAAGAAAGACTGGTTGCTTGTAACCGGCAAGATGAAGTTCCGCACCGCCATAATTCTGACCATTGTATTCGGGACCATTTTTGAGCTTTCAGCTTACCTTCTCAATACATTTGTGTTCCTGCTTTCACCAATAGTTCTTTTCATGTTTGTAACTGACCCGTTCCTCAAGAGGATTACCCCCTGGAGGCACATTTACATGGGCCTTACCATAGGCGTTGGAGTACTTGCAGGTTACCTGGCAATAAATCCAGTTTTTCCCACCACTCTGCCCCTCTATCTCATATT
>JBJKQJ010000005.1:0-12154 GCA_046705445.1 Thermoplasmataceae archaeon | reverse complement strand
CACATGGGAAGCGGCTGCAGTAATCATCGGAACAGCATCATTTGGAGCCGTAACAGCAGCAGCCATTTACATTGTAGACAGGAGGAAATAACCAAATTTCCCTCTTTTTTATATTGAAATCGCCGGCTGATCTTGAAAACAATTTTTCTCTTTTTTCCTTACCTTATCAATGACCAATAAATAGTCAAGAAACAGTATTAAAGCTAACTTGAGACTGGTTATCCTAAGGGATTTTATAGTGAGATGAAGCTTATTAATTATAGGGGGTGAAAGTGTATGGTAACGTACGAAGTCTTGCAGACTTACAGGGAGAGGGTCAGAGTAGAACTGAAAGTCACTGAGAAGTTTTCAAAGGATGCGAGAAAAGAATTGGGCAAGGGAAATTTCAATGTTGCTATGACTCAAGTCCTGGAAGCTGAAAAACACTTGCAGGAGACAAAGAGTCTTCTCAAGGAAATGAACAAGCTTGAAGAAATGGAAAAAACAAATCTCGGGATTAAGAGAGACATAACAATGGCAAAGGAAATCAATGAAAGCAATCAGCAACTGGAAGAACTTGAGAAAGAGCTTACAGAGGTTAAGGAGATTGCAGGCCGTGAAGAAAAGCCCGAGACCGTGAACGAAGAAGAAAAATTCCACATAAAGGTGTAGGATTAATAGGGCCCCTTTTACATTGGGCCTAGATAATTTACACCCAATTTTTTTGCTTCCATTTTTTATGCGTCCTATGTAATTTGTATTCCCGACTTAAGGGCTTATCTATTTGTTTGAAAGAAAGGATACTATTCATAAACACCCTTGTCTTATTTTCATAGGTGAACTGAATATGCCCAGTACAGTAAAAGCTCCCGCCCTTAGGCCTGGGGATGAGATCAGAATCGTTGCGCCCGCCAGCGCCCCGGATATGAACCACCTCTCAAAGGGGATCTCAAGACTCAAGAACTGGGGATACAAAATTTCTCTCGGGAGGAACATAAGGAAACTAGTCCAGAGAAATGCCCTGGCAGCACCAGATGTAGATAGAGCTGCAGAGCTTATGGACGCCTTTAAAAGTGATTCAGTAAAAGCTATTTTCTGTGCCAGAGGAGGATATGGCTCCATACACACCCTTCCGCTGATTGACTACGACGTTATCAGAGACCATCCGAAAATATTTGTCGGATATAGTGACATTACTGCCCTGCATCTGGCCATCAATAAGTTCTCAAATCTTGTCACATTTCACGGCCCTATGCCAGGTTCCGACCCGGATGAAATCAGGAAACCTTCCTTCAGGAATTTTGCAGATATCTATTCCGGGCAATCCACAGACTTAAGCGGGTACCTGGACAAAGTGATAAAATACATAGTGCCGGGAAAGGTTGAAGGCAGAAGCCTTGGCACAAATATATCTGTAGCTGCCTCCCTCATTGGCACAAAATACATGCCGGATTCCACCGACAAGATTTTTTTCATAGAAGATACGGGTGTTACCAGTGGAGATATTGACAGATATTTCTTTACAATGAAACTGTCTGGAATGCTGGAAAAATTCAAAGGCTTTGTATTTGGCGACTTCAAAGCCATTTCTGAGGTGGAAGAACCAATGCCGTTTATTGAGGATGTGGTCCAGCTTTATATCAATCAGCTTCAGGTCCCTTCCCTTTATGGGCTTCCATTCGGGCATGGAGAAGAACAGATGCTCATACCATTGAATGCCAGAATAAGGATCTCCACAGATGCCCCCTACCTAGAACTCCTTGAGAGTGTGGTTGAATGAACCATAGAAAAGGGAAACTGGGCAACAAATAATTAAAAAGTGTTAACGGCCTTTAAAAAATCATCCTTTTCCTTCAAGAAAATTATATTTTCAAAGCTTCTCGATCTTCTTCTTCATTTCCCTAACTTCTTCCTGAAGTTGTTTATTCAGCGGACTTTTTCTTGCCCTTGTTTCAAGCTCGGCAAGCTTATCTTCGAGACTTTTCTTCTTGCGGGTAATATCTCTTTTGCTAAGCCCCATGATTGTAAGCTACATGGGACTATGATAAAGTTTCCACTGATTGCAGGAGAAAAAATCTTAATTTGAAAAAATTTATAATATAAATTGTATTTTTTTAACCATGTCTTTTCGTGATTTTATTGTCGAAAAGAATCCGTCAGAAGCGTTCTCAGTGGCTCAGGATGCAATTAGCGAGATGAATTTCATCATAAGGCGCAGGATAAGAGATTCTCATCTTAAGGCAACCGGCCTGAGAAATCTGAACATTACTCTTTTTGCCCTACTGGGACTTGCAGACATCGTCACCCTGACTTATTCTCTTGTATCGCCTCCATTCATCCTCTTGTTCCTTTTTTTCCTAATCTGCAGCGTTGTAGCTTACTTTGCCACTCCTCACAATACCATTTATGTGGATATAATTCCCCAGGGAGATGGCAAATGCCAGGTTAATCTGACTTCCTTCGGAAATGCAGCAGAGGCCCTGGAAAAGAAGATTTCCTCGAAGCTCACTGGAGGGAAAGCTGATTAATATGGCACATAGATGATGTCAGTTCTCTATACTCTCAACCGCTTGCAGATATCTTGACTTCCTTGACTTCTATTTCTGAAAATCTCTTCCTGTAAGCCCCAGTGAGGAGAATGAACATAAGTGCAACGATCATCGTTCCAGCGGCTATGTAATTCCAGTAAGCTGAACTGAAGCTTCTGAGAATGTATAAGAGCCATAGGCCGAGCAGGGCGCCCGTAAATGAACCCGTACTTATGAATAGATTGTATACGCCTATATACGAACCTCTGAGGTGATCAGGTGCGATAGTCGTAACTATTGTCTGTGTAGTTGGAGATACAAAGTCCTCCCCCACCGTCGATATGGTCATTGAAACAAGCAGGATCCCAAGTGTTGGAACATAGGACAGCACTACAAATGAAAGTGCGTAGAATACTGCGCCAATCCCCCTCCAGAACATTGGGTTTCCCCATTTTGTCATAGCGCGTAAAGCAGGAAGCTGCAGTATAACCACTAGAAGGCCATTTAGTGCCCAGATATATCCTAAATAAATGAATGGGAGATTCTGAAGTACCACAGCATAAACTGTAAGGGATGTCCCGCGCTGCCTTGTAAAAAATCCTAGCAGTATTCCCGTGATGATGAACAGTATGAAGAATCTGTCACTTCTGTAAACATCCTTCAGTTTATGCTTGATTCTGTTGCCCTTATTTGTTGGTATGTAGGTCTCATTCATGAGGCGGTATAACATTATCACCTCTATGAAAGTGGCAAAACTCGCTATGGCAAAGATATACTGCAGACCATAGCCTGCAAGGTAAGCTCCTACCAATGGTCCCACCGCAATACCAAGATTAGCTGTGAGCCTAATGAGGGTAAATCCTGAGAGCCTGTCCTGCACAGAAGTTATATCGGCTACAGCTGCCTGTACAGCAGGATACTGGACTGCGTTTATAACAATGGTGGCATACCAGGATATCACGGCAAATCCCACATATATTGGATAGGCCACAGAAAAGAACAACGCAAGATAGGCGAATATTCCCGGAATCTGGGAGAAGACCAGAATGCTCCTCCTGCCAATCCTGTCTGTCCAGAGGCCAGAAAAATACTGCACTGATGACATAAGAACTGTTGCAATGCCAAGTAGAAGGCCGGCAAGCAGGAAACTCATGTGAAAGACAGTTATGAAGACAAGTGGCAGGAATATGAATGTGGAGCCTCTGCCAAAAGCCCTTATGAACCTTACCACGGCGAGGATCCATAGGCGCCTGTCGAGATTCCGGAAATTGTAACGGTACTCCATGATCCTGCCCTGGGTAATCCTATGTTCAATATTTACATGATGCAGCCAGATTCTTTCAGATACTGCAATTATTCATACCCGGGCATTAATGCCGGATTGCAAAAGTAAGATAACTGCACTGCCATTTGAGATGTAATGCAGCACTTTGAATTAAAGGGAAAGCATGTGAGGCTCTCCAATGATCTGAGACCGGGATACGCATCAGATATAGCAGCCCAGGCCAATAACATTAAGATTTGCAGGGATCTTGCAGCCCACAGTTTTCCACATCCTTACACAGAGGAAAGTGCCCTCTATTTCCTTGAAAAAAACAGGGAGGATGGAAATTCTTTCTTCACACTGGATTTTCTCATCTGGGTTGACAACAGAATCGCCGGAGCCATTGGCCTCAGTGAAATAGAATGGGTTGACAGAAAAGCCCATGTTGGGTACTGGCTTGGAGAGGATTTCTGGAATCATGGATATGCAACGGAAGCACTGAAACTGATGGTTGAATTCTCCAGGAAAGAACTGAAACTGGTGAGATTATACGCCAAGGTACTTGATTATAACCTGCCCTCACTGAGAGTACTGATGAAAAATGGTTTCACCATAGAGGGTTATGAGAGGAAAGCTTACAAAATGGAGGATGGCTACCACTCTTTCTTCCTGACCGCATTGATATTCGAGGAACAGTAACCCTCGGATTCAGTGGTGATGATGGCTTCCTGTATGGGTTGCCTGGAGCAGTTCCTTGAGACTTTTTTCAATGGAAGGCTTTGTCAGATCATCGAGGGTCAGTCCGGATCCATCATAGACTTTCATACGTGAAGCTGCGTACGTTAAGGCGTGTTCACCTATTCCGCCAACGACCAGCCCTTCTGAGTTTCTTTCCAGTGCCGATCTTACCATAACCACTCCTCTTGCAGAGGTGGCAGTCAGGGCCGGGTTTTCATATCTCTCTATAACCTTTCCTTCTCTAGTGTCAATGATGGCTATTTCTTCAGCTTCGCCGGGGCCTGAGGTAATATTGCCCCTTACTGGTACTGCTATGATCATAGGCTAAAAATCGCCTGCCTTTTCATAACCCTAACTGCTAAGATCGGTGTTGTAATATCAGTTAAACAAACATGTAAAAAATTCTAGACAAATGTCGGGAAAATGCAAAAGAATACGATCACTAATTGAATATTAGACTATTATATTATTAATTAATGCCTTGTAGCTTGGAGGAGAAGTGTCTCTGCGGTAGCATATTCCTCTTCCGCAAACCTGGGTCCTGGATACGATACTCTGGGAATAGCCCATAATGCTTATTACAACACTGTCACGGTGAGGGAATCGGATGATGGAAGTTTTCATGATTCTGTGAAACTTGAGGTCAGTGGATTACCTGCCAGCCCTTACGAAAACACCGCGGGCTTGGCTGTAACAGAATTGCTTAAGGATCTGGAAATTGAGGGGAAATTTGTCATATCCATCAAGAACGGGATCCCAACGGGCCTTGGGCTTGGTAGCAGCGGTGCTTCAGCGGCTGCCGCTGTTGAAGCAATGGATTACATTCTGGGTTTGAACCTGCCCCTGGAACAGAAAGTAAGGTATGCCATGCTCGGGGAAGCTGCATCATCAGGCACTCCTCATGCAGATAATGTAGCCGCGAGCCTCTATGGCGGAATGGTTCTCGTTCACTCGCTTGATCCTGTAAAAGTAAGCAGAATACCCATAAAGGAGGATCTGCAATTCCTTACCGTGGTGCCCGAAATGGTGATCAGGTCAAAAACGAAGACTTCAAGGGAACTTGTTCCAAACACAGTGAGTCTGAGCAAACATGTTCAGGGTGTCAGATATGCCTCAGCACTGATATCAGGGCTAATAACAGGTGATCGAGAACTGGTGAGAGACGGGATGAATGACGATATAGTAGAAAAGGCAAGAGAGCAACTTTACCCATTCCTTCCCGAAGTTAAAAAAATTATGATTGAATACAACGCGGTTGGAGCTTGCCTGAGTGGAGCAGGACCAAGCATACTTGCGGTTATTGACGGTGAAACTGATAAGGACAAGATAATCTCATCAACCAGGAAAGTTATATCCAGATATGGCTACCAGTGCAAAACAGCCATTTCAACAGTGGCGGGAGGAGCAAATGTCAACACCCCGGTTCCCGATTAAAGAAACTGTTGATCCAGTTACGGGGAGTCTGTCTTTTCCCATACATCAGACCAGCGCTTACCTTATGCCGGAAGGGGAGAGGTACCGCTATTCCAGGGAATCCAATCCCACAGTAGAAGAACTTGGCAGAGTCTTAAATATACTAGAAAACACCGAATCAGCTACACCGTTTGCTTCTGGTATGGGTGCAATATCCACCACTCTTCTTGCACTCAGTAGACCGGGTTCCAGGATAATGATACACAAAGACAGTTTTGCCAGGAGCTATAAGCTGGTGACCCAGTTTATGAAGAGCTGGGGATGCGAGGCTATTGTTCCTGACCTTGGAAACGAAGGGGCTCTGGAAAAGGCGGGCAAAGCAGACATAGTTTTCATAGAAAGCCTGTCGAATCCTATTCTCAGAGTTTTTGACCTGGACTCAATAGCAAAAGAAGTCCATTCTAACAATGGAATCCTCATAGTGGATGAAACATTCGCTACCCCCATAAATCAGAGGGCCAGCGGGCATGGGGCCGATGTGGTAATCCAGAGTCTGTCAAAATTTATTTCGGGTCACAATGACACCATAGGCGGAAGCGCTGCCGGCAAGAAGGAGTTGATTGACAAAATCGACAATTTCCGCAGGACGCTGGGAACGACAATGGATCCAAACACAGCATATCTCACATTAAGGGGGATAAAAACTCTCCACACAAGAATGGCCCAGATCAACAGTACCGCTATGGAGGTTGCGAAAGCTATAGCAGAAGACCCCGCATTCAATAATGTAAGATATCCGGGGCTGCCTGACCACCCTGACTCAGGAATTGCCAAGAAGATGCTTGATGGCTTTGGTGGCGTGGTGACCTTTGATCTTGGCAGGGAAATAGATCCAATCAAGGCCATGAAGTCCTTGAATGTAGTTTCACCAGCCAATACACTGGGAGGGGCTAATTCCACAATATCCCATCCTTCAACAATGTCACACCGTTCACTCACTCAGGACGAAAAGAGGGAACTTGGAATAAATGAAAGGACATTCAGGCTCTCCGTTGGCCTTGAGACTTCCCTTTCCATCCTGGAAGATGTAAAGAGAATGGTCAGTTAACACTCTGGCCCTCTTTTTTTCTTAGTCTGGTAAGCAGAGACAGCATGGCAGGGAAGTAAAATGTCCTGATTATGAAGGTATCAATTATGAGTGATATGAAAAATGCAATTCCCAGTTGCTGAAGGAAACCTGACCTGATGAGGCCCAGAGACCCCAGAGAAAGGGCAAGAATCATGCCCAGAGATGTAACCACCCTCCCTGAACTTGCCATGGCTCTTGGAAGACCTTCTTCAAAACCAGTCTCAGACGAGTATTCTTTCACTCTTGAGATTATGAAAACTGTGTAATCATTTCCAAGAGACATCAGAATAATAAACAGGATTATTGGTATGAGGTAAATCATCCCCTCCAAGAGGAAAAACCTGGAGATCAGGTAAAGGATAAAAGTTGTCCAGGAAATGCTGATGAATACCCCTGAAATTGAGATAAGAGGGTACTTTGGAGACATAAATGATACTAACAGGATTATGAATATGACTCCAACAATCAGCGCTTCCAGTTCTGAATAGTGCACATAATTTTCATGCTGCTGATCTATCACACTGGAGGTTATTCCGCCAACAATGAGGGTGCTGTTTGCGCGAAGTTCGCTCACCACGCTGGCGGCGCTCTGTGAGTAAGGGTCGTATGAAGTATATACCAGATAATATGCATATTTGCCATTGTCAATAAGGTATTGGGATGCCCCAATGCCAAAATCAAAGGCTGTGCCATTTGAATATGGCCCGATTACCTTGGTGATTCCTGCACTACCAAGTAGCATTTTGGTTGTAGAGTTGAGAAATGACATTGTCACTGATGACAGGGAATTGCCGGTGGAATTTACTTCAACTATTACCGTGGTTGGATAGAGAACATTGGAGCCAAACTTCTGTTCTATGAGGTTAAGGGCCTGAACAGAAGGAAGGTTCTGAGGCAGCCCGGTGTTGAAATCATATGTTGTTGGAACACTGAAGAAATAGTAACCAGCTGGTGCCCCAAGAAGTAATATTATCCCGGCTACGGCCCATTTTCTCTTCATAGAGATGCGCGCTGCCCGATAAAATACTGAATTTCTGTAATAACCCTCCTTTACAGAAGACCGCCCCTTAGCCGTGAAGAATTTTGGGCCGAAATAAGAAAGCAAGGCAGGAAACAGTGTTGTTTCTAGTGCCACAATCATTAGTATGCTGAAGAGGAGAACCAGCCCCCAGCTTTCAAATCCTGGAATCAATGAAAAGGTGGCAAGGCTGAACCCGACCGTCATTCCGCTTATTACTACAGCTTTGCCGGCTTTGCCAGTCGCGTTTTCAAGTGATTCCTCATGGCTCTTTCCTTCCCGTATGTCCTGCCTGTACCTTGATGCAATGAAAACCAGATAATCTGTGGATACACCCACTGCTACGGCTGTCAGGGTGTAATTTACTATATAGCTCACATTGTGCACTATCAAACCGGTGAGATATATTGCCACATAACCTAGAGCAGTAGCCAGTGAAACGAAGATGAGTGCAATAATACTGCTCTTCCATGACACCAGTGTGATCGCAACTGCCACCGCAAGAACAATGAAAAGCAGAGCGAAAACAAAGCCGTACTGGGCGGTTATCTGCTGTGTTTCATATGCTATTGCCCCGTCACCGGTCAATAATGCATTGCCGCCGAAGTACTGGCGGGACAAGTTTTGAATAACCGGAGTAGCTGCCGAAGCAGGCTGGAATCCGCCAGAACCCACGTAACCTGAAGGGACTGAGAAGAGGACGCTTATTATGAAGGAACTGTGGTCCGGGCTGATATATTGATCTGAAAGGAATACTGGAATTCCAGTTAGCCCATAATTGGTAACATAATTAAGCCCTATGTTGCCCCCCAGCAGAATTGAGTTTATCATTTCAACTGTCAGATTGTAGCCTGAAAGGTCTGTTATGTAATTTGACAGCGCCATCTTAAGATCAGATGTGTAATTGAGGAGACCGAGATACTGGTGGGCGATTTCTACAAAGTAGAAGTTGCCGCCAACAAGATAATAATTCCTGTTAATTGATTGGTTAATGATTTCTGTGGCGTTGGTGACCATTGTATCAGATGTATAAGTGGAATTGACCGTTGAATTAACTGTGTCTACGAATGCCGTCTCATATGCATTTGAGATGTTTAGGCCGGAGGCTGTAGCCGCAGCATTCACCTGGCTTGAATTATTACCAAGTTTGGACCAGTTGGCAAGAAACTGAAATGGAAACCCATAGAGTGAAATCGAAGCGTTCTTCAAAGAATAATATGAATTGGTTATACTGGAAGACTGGTTAACGAGCACAGAATTGAGGAAGGACTCGTACGCGGAGTATGGGGAAGTGGAAGTGGACAGATTTACAATGGAAACGTTCTCCAGTGCATTCTGAAACTTCAGAGTACTGGAAGCAAGGCTCGAGTTATTGTAGGGATTTGACGAGACGAAGAGGAGAAGTGACGAATTGCCCTTGCTTGCATTTGATAGTATATTGCTCGCAACCTGTGATTCGGATGCATTGTTTGTGGATGACGAATTTGAATATGATATGAAGTGGGTATAACCCATTATGGCTGGAGTCGAAGCTAGAAGTATGACTGCCCAAACCAAGACGACCAGTAACCTTCTCTTGATGATCAGTTTTTGTAATTTCACAACATGAAATTTATAAGAAATTTATAAACAAATATCAAACCTTTTTTGAGATTTTATCATTTATTGTCAGAAGCAAGTTCGATCCATATTCCTGCATAAAAAGCATTAACATCATCATAATTAAAGTTGGATGAAGCTTTATGGCCTGAGTGGTCAGCAATGGACCAGTATCATAGCCGCATGGTCCGGTTGGTTGATGGACGGTTACGTTTCCATTGCTTATGTATTGATGGCGAGTTATATCTCCAAGGTTTTTTTCCCGGCACATTTCACAGAATCGCTCATATTCACAGTAGCTGGTTTAGCGGTAGGTTCCATTGCTAGGTCAATAGGATCACTAGCCTTTGGCAATTTCTTCGGAGACAGAATTGGGAGAAGAAACATGCTAATGATCACGGTTATTGGATTCTCATTATTCAGCTTCCTCATTGGGTTCCTTCCCACTTACCTGAATGTTGGTTATGCCGCCCTTGTTATGCTTTATGCACTTTTATTCACTGTTGGCCTTTTCGCTGGTGCTGAGTATGGAGGAGGCACTGCACTCTATGCAGAATCTGTTCCTGCAGAAAAGAGAGGGTTTGTGGGATCATTCGTTCAAAGCGGATTTGGTACTGGATTCTTCCTGGCAGCTGGGGTATACTCAATCCTTGGGCTCTATTATTCCACTGCAGATTTCATAAATTTTGCGTGGAGAATAATGTTCTATACAACAATAATACCCGGGGTAATTGCTATAATTTCAAGATTCGGCGCAAAAGAGTCCAAAGTCTTCACTGAAATGGTCGAAAAACATGAGATCGTAAACACACCCATTTTGAAGATGGTAGTGGAACAGCCCCTGCCTGTGCTTTTCGCGATCTTCGTCACTACCGGGCTTCTTTTCATAAATTCCGGAACATTCAGTTTTTATCCCATTCTGATGGGTGTCGATATCAACAACATACCTGCAACAACAAGTGGACTGATACTCGTAATTGTGAACCTTATTTCCCTCCTTGGAGTATGGATAGGGGGAGCGATTTCCACTAAGATTCCTGGAAGAAAGCTTGCTATGATCATTTACTCAGTGGTTTTCCTAGTTGCACTGTATCCGCTCACAGTCTATGGCGTTAAAACAGACCCGTCCATTCTCTATATGGTTTACAGCGTCCAGGCTTTCCTAGAGGCAATGATATTCTCCACACTTCCATCATTCCTGGCTGAAAAATTCAGCAAGAGGTACAGAACCACTGCGGTAGGATTTACTTACAATGCAGGGGCAATCATTGGAGGGTTTGCACCCACTTTCATACTCCTGTCTGCCGGTTCCTTTGGGCTACTGAACGGGTGGTTCGTAAATCTTGCACTTGCCAATGTACTGCTTATCGTCGGGCTTGTCTTTTCAGTTGAGACATGGTCCAAATCGAGGACAAAGGATGTAATAACTGAATAGCCTAACCCATTTTCCTCTATTTTTCAAGGAACAGCGATCTTTCCGCAGACTTCCGAATATTTCTCAGAAGTTAGATCGTAATCCTGGTAATGAACCACAGACAATGTGTTTACAGCAGTTAAAACCCCAAGATCCCACCTCATGGTTCCTGAACGGGTCTGCCAAATCGTGGATGCACCAGTAGATTGGTTACCAATTGAAAGAATCCGTGTTATTGGTCATCAAGGACTAATTGTTATGGATGATTTATAAATAGAATGTAACGGTCTTTAAATGTGGATTAATGCATGAGATAAGGTTCCATGGAAGAGGCGGTCAAGGAGCGGTTACAGCTTCTAGAATACTTGCACTGGCTGCATTCAAAGAAAACAAGTATGTTGTATCTTTCCCATTCTTCGGTACAGAACGACGAGGGGCACCAGTTACCGCCTTTACTAGAATTGACGAGGAGCCCATATTGTTGAAGACCCAGATATACACACCCAATTTTGTGGTTATACTTGATCCTTATGTGCTGAAAACAGGAGATGTGACTTCCGGCGTTCAGGAAGATGGCATTATTATCATTAACTCCGGAAAGGTCCCAGAAGATTTTAACCTGAACAGGAAAACAGTAACTGTTGACGCCACTTCAATCGCCCTGTCACTAGGATTAGGAAGCAGGGCAAACCCCATTGTCAACACACCAATGCTTGGCGCCTTTGCCAAAGCCACTGGGCTTGTCTCCCTAAAGAATATTGTAGATGCTACCATTGAAAGTTCGCCAAGAATGCGGGACCAAAACGCAAGGGCCGTGGAGCAGGCTTACCAATCGGTAAGGATGGGCTGATGGGAATGGTTATTGCACCCATAGCTGAAGCCAGCTCAAGAGCAAATAAGACTGATCAGTGGAGAACACAGAAACCTGTGATTGACTACAGTTCTTGCATTCGATGCATGATCTGCTGGAAATTCTGCCCAGACAATGCGATTACTTACTCTACAAATGCAGAGTACGGTTCCCCAAATGAAAGAATTTCCAGACTTGAGGCACCTGTAATTGATTATGATT
>JBJKQJ010000004.1:0-2690 GCA_046705445.1 Thermoplasmataceae archaeon | reverse complement strand
ACTACTGCCCCCACTCCAACCCAGAGGTATGGGAAACCTGCTACTGTCGCAGCAGTACCATTTATTTCAAGGACGTGGGTTGAGAAGTGCGGGGTGTGCACCAGTATGAGAGTTCCTCCGTCAACCGAAACCAGGAAATACTGTGCCTGCTTCTGTGAGGGTGAATTCAGCAGCCCATTTGCGTCCTTCAGCTGCGTCATAACCTGGTTGTCAAAGGTCAGTTTGAACTGCGAGTTGTTTGCAATGACTCCATTGGGAATGAATATTGCAATGTTAGCTCCCTGTTGTGTCTGAGAGGAAAGCTGGACCTGAACCCTGTTGGTGTATGCGTTCTGCACGTTGAGATGGAGTGACGAATTGTAGTAGTATGTGAAGTTGTATGCGTGAGTCTGCGGCGATCCTATATATGCCAGAGCTCCCAGTTTACCATACTGCAATGCATACTCAAGTTGATTCCTCAGCTGAAGAGATGTATTCAGGTAAAGGTTCTGGGCCACAAACTGAACATAAGATACATCTGAAGTGCTAATTGCGATAGTGTTGCCGTTTACCGCCACTAACCCGTCGTGCACGAACAGTTCACCCTTGAAAGTGCTGTTGGAGATTGAGATTATGGTCGGCGCAGCCATGATGCTGTACTGATTTCCGATGGTCATCCCAGTGAAATTGCCATAATTGTATCCGTAGGCATGGCCGATTCCCGGATTGTTGTGCAGGAAATGAATTGTCGACACATTCAGGCCGGGGGCAACAACCATAGTCAAGGTTCCGTTGCTGGTGAAGAATCCGCCAAGGGTTGCTATGTTATTGTAAATCTTGAAGATCGATGTTTGGTTTGCATAGAATAGGGCGTTTCCTACAACTATTGGATCAGAGCTTGGGAAGATCGGGGTAATGTACCCGTTTCCAAAGGATCCAACTCCTTTAGTGGAAATGCTCTTGAAAACCACTGTGTCAGTGTACAAGTTAGTGTAATTGTGAATAGTTCCAGTTGCACTGTCAAATGTCAAGGAAAGATAGCTTCCCGTTACTTGTCCGGTAGCCGGGTCGTAGTTCAACGGGTTTACACTCAGGCTCCTGTTCTGCACCTGCTTGTCCATTGAATACTTCAATGTCCCGCTAGGGGTTATGCCTACAATAAGAGAGGATCCAGTGGCCATGCTTGTGTTTGTGAAAGTGATAGTCTTGCCATCAGTTGAAAGCGTTGATGGAGAATTTGCCATATAGAAAATTGACCCATCGGTTACGTTCATCCTGTACATGGTGTAGTCAAAAAAGCTCAGCATTACTGTATTTGTATTTGCTATGCTATATTCTCCGGGGAGGCTGGAGAAACTGACAGGGGATGCTGCAGAAGGCAGTGCGATCGAAATTGAAGGATATTGTCCTGGCTGTGCAAAGGTCGTCGATAGCAGAAGCATGTCGTTATCATCAGTTGAAAACACTGTAACATTTGTTAATGTCAGAGTTTTGTTGAGATCACAGTATGCCTGGGGAGCAATTGTTGAATTCTGCCCGGAAGTGCTTACCTGAGTGGCTGCAAGAACTGTGTAATTTGGATTAGTATAGGTAAGGTTGTAAATGGTGCTAGTAACAGGATCGTAGCTAAGGGTAAAATCGCCAGCTTCGACAGCGGTTACCTGTGCGGAGGTATCCCCGGTCGCTATGGTTATCGCCGATAGGGAGATCATAAGGCCCATGATCATTATCAGCGATCTTCGAGTCAATGGTATACCCATTTTTTTCACCTAGAAAATTATCTTAGATCAACTCATTATGACAATCCATTATCTGTGAGGAAATAGACTTATACCTTTAATTTTGAATAACATGCCCGGATTTTTAGGAAACCCTGTAAAAATCAGTCTCCAATTCTTGCTTAGAAGGCATTTGGAATGCAATTATTATCAGGTTTACCTAATGCAAACTCCATATGACGTGACAATGATTATAACTTCCAAGTTAGTGTGGTATTAATGTTCACCCCAATTAGAAAGGAATTGTTCAGATGGGGGACTCCTGACCCGGAATCAGACTGGATGATGTTTGGGCACGTGCTCCTGAGCCATAATGGTTGCATAATATTTGATCCACCGTTAATTCCCGGACTGATAGATGCAATTTCCAGATTGGGGAAACCAAAATCGGTTATCCTTACCACACTGGATCATACTCGGGGGGCTGCATACATAGTTCATAAAACAGGAGCTGATTTATACTTGCCTGATCAGGACCCTTCTGACGTGAACCCAATAGCATTCAATATAAAGAAAGAAGTAAAGGACTTCTGGACATATTCTGAAGGGAAGATTTTGGAACTGGACGCATTTAGATTAAAAGTGAGAGAAAACTACGATATCGGTATGCCAAGCATGAATGAATTTGCAGTGTTAACCGACCACAAGGAGCTCATCGTGGGAGATTTTGTCTCCGCCTCTACCGAAGGAAGAATTCTTGTTGCACCGGAATGGTTCCCATCTGATAAGCCACTCTCTCCTTATCCCGAAGGGAGAAAAGAATTCAGAATGCTTGCGGAAAAAACTGGAGCAAAAAGCCTGTTGACTTCCCACGGTAATTATGTTATGGGATATCTGCAAGAAGAAGTAAGAAAGCTTTTATTTTTCTAGCTAAACTGGAAAAGATCAAAACCATCAAAAAAATGTCTTCTTGCTTCCAGCGCAGTCATACTG
>JBJKQJ010000003.1:0-6881 GCA_046705445.1 Thermoplasmataceae archaeon | reverse complement strand
AAAGTGATTCACTTAAAAATTCACATCCCATTGATGCAGAGGTCAAAAGCCCCGATGACATAGCACAGATATTTGATGAAATCAGCTATGGAAAAGGTGCAAGTATTCTCAGAATGATCGAAGGGTATGTTGGTGAAAACAACTTCAGGGATGGCATACGAAAGTACCTCAAGGATCACATGTACGGAAATGCCAAAGGATCAGATCTATGGAGCTCAATAGAACATGTATCCGGAATGCCTATATCCAAAGTAATGGAGGCATGGATCAAAATTAAAGGGTATCCTGTAGTGGCACAGTCCTTCCAAGAGGGTGATTATGTTCTGAAACAGGAGCAGTTTCTCCTTTCCGGTGAAACAACGGATCAAATCTGGCCAATTCCCCTTACATATTATGAGAACGGAGAAGTAAAGGCGGATTTATTCCAGGAAAAGGAGAAGAAGCTCAACTCACCTTTTCCCGTGACACTGAATGCTAATTTCTCTGGATTCTACAGAACAAACTATGACAGGGAAACCTTTGAAAAGCTGGCTGCTGATATGTCTGATTACACAAGCCTGGATTTGTGGGGTTTCCTGAACGATTCCTATAGCCTTATGCTTGCTGGTAAGATGGATAAGGACACCTACACATCGGTAATAAAGAAAATATGGAGCTCAGAGGAACCTATGGTAATAAATGAACTCGCGGGGCAACTCCATTCACTTTACCTTGTGGTGCCGGAAAGCTCCTCTGTAAGGAAACTCTTAGCTGAATACTGCACAAGCCAATTAGAGAGGCTTGGAGAAAAGAAGAATGGCGAACCTATCAATATATCTGTAGCTAGGTCAACCCTCAAGTACGCGCTTACAACATCAGATGGGAATTTCGCCAGCAAACAGGCTGATAAGTTTTGCAAGTACTTTGAACTGGACCCGGATGAACGCTCTTCTGTTGCTGTGGGATATGCCATAACCGGAGGCAACTTTTCGGAAATAGAGAAAGTATTCAGCAATTGCAGGACTGATGAAGACCGCACCAGACTTTTGTCTGCAATGGGATGGCTTCAAGATAAAGCTGAACTCGAAAAAGCTCTGGAAATGATAAAAGCAGGAAGGGTAAAAAAACAGGATATTTCGAGATTCTACCTTGGGGCATCTGCCAGTCCAAATTCCAGGGACTTCATGTTCACGAACATGGATTTCGCCATACACCAGCTAAGGGACATCTTTGTAGGTTCAGGAACTACGGCCAGGCTTCTTCAGGCAATGGCACCTGTTCTTGGGATTGGCAGAGAGGATGAGATGAAAAGACTGCTTCAGTCTTACAAGACCCAAGATTTAGCCTCAGGGGTCAGAAAATCATTGGAACTTCTTGCGGTCAACTCCAGAATAAATAAGTTGTTTTCCAATTTTTAAAAGCCTGTATTTTACCATACAGCTTTTTCTTTTTATCATAGGTGAAAACCGATAAGCATTCATGATGATATATTCAATATATCATAGTTGATATATATTTAGAAAAACTAATATTTGTAAAATAATTAATAAATTGATTAGTTTATATATTTCATATTTAAACTTTTCTAGGAAAACTTATAAGTTACCCTTCCTAAGGAAAGCATGGACGAACCTATTACAGGAAAACACAAAAAACCTAGATTAAGGAGAGAGCTTTCTCTTCTGCAACTGGTCATTATTGGTGTAGTAGGAGCCCTTGGGAATGGAGCACTTTTTGGAACTGTGGGCATGGTTGCCCTTGCAGGTCCCGGTGCTATCATTGGTTTCATTTTTGGTGGTATTATCTATACCTCAGTAGGTTTCACCTACATGGAACTCGCGAAGGTTCACCCAGAGGCTGGAGGACCCACGAGGTACTCACTATATACACATGGAAGGCTGACTAACCTTCTGAACTCTCTGGCTGACCTCACTTGGTATATATTCATACCACCTATTGAGGCAGTATCAATTGTAGCCGGTCTGGATTATTTCTTCCATGGCCTGCTGACTTCACAGGGATATCCAACCCTGACAGGATCCATGATTGGACTTGCACTTATGCTTGCATTTGTGCCATTCAACTACTTCGGTGTGAGAAGATTCGGAAGCTCCACAAAGTATCTTGGAATTGCAAAACTGGTATTCTACCTGGCAATGTCCTTTGGTCTAATATTCCTGGTTCACAACTGGGGAAACCTTACAAATTACGGATTTGTACCATTTGGGCCAATAGGAATCCTGCTTGCAATGCCTCTGGCGATGTATGACTTTGGTGGAATCAGGGTTATACCTGATCTGGCAGAGGAAGCAAAGAAACCTGAAATTATACCAAAGGCTGTTATTCTGACAGTCATTTTCGAGACTTTGATATACATATCGGTAGCTTTTGCTGTTCTGCTGAGCATCAACTGGTCTGCACTCGGTTTCACACCAGGTAATTTCTCATCAGTAACCACTGGGGGAGTAAACCCGTTCTTTGTGTTTGCACACTCCAATAATCTGCAGTTGATTTTCATAATTGCAGTTATTGCTGGCCTTATGTCTCCATTTGTTACTGGTTATATTTACCTGGGAAGCGGAACAAGGATCCTCTTTGCAATGGGAAGATCCGGTTTTGTAGGAGACACATTCAAGAGGCTTCACAGCAAGTATGAGATCCCAATCTGGTCACTGGTTGCATTCGCTGTGGTCGGTGCATTCGTGGTTCTCGTGTCTGCTCCCTTGCCATCAATCTATCACCTGATTGATTACGCTGTGGATGCAGGTTATCTTGGTTTCATAACAAACCCTGTTGCCTTGATGGCTTCAAGGAGGCAAGGAGTAACCAAGAAAGAACAGATGTATCCAGGAATGGCTATCGTAGCACCTATAGCAATGGCACTTGCATCACTTATCATATTCTGGGATGGATGGACATCAATTGTCTATTCACTTTCCATCATGCTGGGTGGCAGTGTCATATTCGGACTTATTAGCTACTTTGGTACAACAAACAAAGAATCAATGCACTGGAAGAGCGGAATATGGTATCTTCTGTACATCGCTTTCATGGTTTTCATGATCGCAATATCATCTGACGGACTTTATAATTACCTTACCTTCACAGAAGGAACCATAGTTACAGGGCTTGTCACTGCACTGGTGTTCTATCCATTCGGTGTGCTTTCTGCCCTGAAGGAGAGTTACTCTCACAAGGATTACACAGAAGCCGTTCAGAAAGAAGTTGCAGCTAACCAGGCAGCACAGTAAAAATTAACCAAATTTTTATTTTTTAATTTTATCTATTTTTTATTAACACGAATTCTGTATTATTCTTAGAATAACTGATTTTTGAAACGATTTAAAAACTAAAAATAAAATGAGAGGTTTCAAAAAGCGCGGGAAATGTTTACTTCTTTTACCACCACTGACGGCATTGAGGAAGCTGCGATCTCTTCCCACCACTTGACGCTCTTCACTTCAGATGAAATGGCTGAAATGTTTTCCAGTATGGAAGGCACGGAATCGCTGATCCTGATCCCTTTTACGGTACCCTGAACCTCCCCATTCTTTACAAGGAAAACCCCATCTCTCGGCACTGTAGAAAATACGCCGTTCTTATAATCTTGGTATCGGGTATACCAGGTATTGTTAATCCACAGGCCGTCTTTCATTTCAGAAAGCATATTTTCCAGGTTTTTCTTACCTGGTAGAATCTTCATTTGCCAGGCTACCGGGGTGACTATACCCGCGTTAGCCGTTGTTTTATTCCCGCTTCGTTTCCCTGTGGAATATGAGTGCATGTAGGTTTTCAGGATCCCTTTATCTATCAGTGTATTTCTTGAGGTTGGAGTCCCCTCTTCATCACAGGCCCGATACCCTACTCCATTTGGATCAAGAGGATCATCAACCAGTGTGAATCCGGAGTCTGAAACCTTCTTATCAAGCAAATCGGAAAAACAGCTCAGGTTGCTTTCCACAGCGTAGTAAGACAGAAAATCAGAACTGTATGAAATTATGTTGCCTATTACATACGGCGACATGAGAACTTCGTGCTTTCCAGGTTGAATTTCAACAACCTTTTCCGACTCTGCAAGGGGAAGAGTTGAATCTCTTCCAATTTTCGCCAGCTCCTTGGAATCTAAATTATACGATCTTCCATAATGTCGGGATTCCTGGCCGGATAGATCACCTTTGAATGACCTGATCAGTACCTCGAGCCCGCCAGTCTTGTATGTGCATTGGTTGTAGTTTGTCTTTACTGTAACCTCATTATCTCTGGAGTAAATTGCACCAGCAGTTCTCTCAGCACCACTGTCCAAAGCTGAACTGATTAATGCTGATGCCATATCCTGAATATCGTAGTCCTTCAGTTTTATTTCTCTGAGGTCGCCGTAATGCATTTTATCGGGGTTAATCCCTTCAAATTTAGGATTTTCTGGGACCTTTCCGGCTACTTCCCACAACCGCTGTATGCTCTCTTCGACTCTCTCAAAATTCTTTATGTTTGTTGAAACTGTTCTTTTGCCTCTGGCGGCAAAAACAGAAATGTTGCTCTCCTCCCTGTCATTGTGAACGTCCTCAATATTTCTTGAAAACCTAACCTGTTCAGTTCTGGTCCTGGTGTACTGAAGGGAAGCCTCATTAAATCCCCTCTCCGTAATCTTCTTCAGGATGAGATCAAGGTCAGGAGCCTTCATTTAAGATACAACCCCCTCAGCCTCATATGCGGCCCCCCCATCCAGACATCTACACCCTGCATTGGATCCACTTTTCCACACATCCCTGCATTGAATTCAAGATCCTTTCCGATTGCATCAATTGCGCTGTAGAAACTTACAGTGTTTGTCTCGATTGTCGGTCTTCTGACTCTGCCGGACAGGTCACCGTCTGTAATGAGATATGCTTCCTTTCCCACGTACTTCTCATTGAATCTAATGTCGTCTATATTCCATTCTGTGAAAGACTTGATGTAAACTCCCCGTTTGACACCTTCGAAAAGGTCATCAAATTTGTAATCTCCCGGCTCAATGTACGTAGTGCTCATCCTGGCAAGCGGCTCTAGATCCCAGGATGCTGACCTTCCGCCTCCGTTTGATTCCACACCTAGAATGCCGGCGCTCTCCCTGTTCAAGATGTATTCATTGGTCTTTCCATGCTGGTAAAGGTACCTTTTCCTGGACCTAATGCCTTCATCATCATAGCGGTAGAAACCAAAGCTCTTCTCCATTGACGGATCATCAATTACATTTACGATTTCAGAACCTATTTTGTAAGGATGTTCTTTGCCTGTGAGGAAAGATTCTCCAGCCTGTGCACCCTCACGCCCTATGATTCTATCATATTCGGTGGGATGCCCACAGGATTCATGGGCAACTATTCCTGAAATTTCAGGTCCCACAATTACATCAAACTTACCCGGATTAATCCTTGGCGCAGCAGCAGATTGATGCAGATCATTTATGTCATGCTCTATGCGGTCTTCCAGTCTCAGTTCATCAATGTATTCATAACCAGCCGATGCCCCGTACTGTTCCACGGATTGCTCAAATTCCCCGCTTTCCACTACTCCAACCATGTAGTAGTAATAGACCCTTGAAATATCTCCAGTGATACGTGATCCTGTTGAATTGGCATAAATCTGGTTCAACCTCTTATCAAAAAGAGCATTTATTCTAACTGAAGCACCAGAAGATTCCATCAATGAATCGTTTTCTCTGAGGATTGCAGTTTTCTCTTCAACTGAAAAATCCTCAACCTTCTTTCTTGCTTCCACTTTCCACGAGTCTTTAACTGCGCCACCTTCATAAATTGAATTTTTGCCAGGGAACTGAGACTTTTCCAATGCCCTGTCAATGGCGCTTTTTACTTCACCCCAGTTGCTGGAGTCCGAATAGGCAATACTAATGGAATTGTTAACCACCCTAACGGCATAGCCACATTCAGTCCCGAAGTTCAGTCCCTGAAATTCACCATTTCTGTAGGATAGGCTGTTAACCGAAGTCTCCATGTATCGTGCTTCAGCATACCTCGATCTTGAGGATGCATAATCCACGATCTTGTTGATCAGGTCCCCTTCCATTGGGTTACTTCTCCTTTCTCTTGGTTAAACGGTTCTCGTAAGTGGTCATTATTTTGTCAATGCATTTCCCAAAGTTCCAGTCAAAGTCATTGACGGACATGTGTATTGGCCCACCTACCAGCCTTGACCTTACGGAGTACTTTGTTCTCCCTTCGCTGTGGTACTTGGCTACATGAAAATCAAAACTTCCTCCACGTATGCCTGCCATTTTAGGAAGTCTGGAAATAAATTTGCTTGCATTGAAATAGAGGATGTCATAAAGATCCTCATCCCATGGTTCAAGCCCAGAAACCTGAATAAGAACTCCTCCCCTGTTTTCGCCGGTGCTTATTATGCCAATTATATCAGAGGCACTGACAACTCCCATGACTTTACCGTTTCGGTCTATCACCGGAACAGACCTGACCTTATTCTGGACCATTAGATCTGAGCAACTGTCAATGGAGGTTTGAGGTGTCACGCTCACGGATTTCAGCTGGAACGAACCCGGATTCACCATAAGTTTTTCGGATTCACCTGTCACGTCTCCTGTCCTCTCTTTTTCCTGGCTGTTCAAAAGCTCACTGGCAGAAAGCTGGTCAGCTCGAAGCACTCCAAGGAATTTTCCTGACTGGTCCACAACTGGCATCTCAGTCTCATCCAGGGATCGGAACTTTTCCATTGCTCTGTTTATGGGCTCCTTTTCCTCAACCAGTACTGGATCAGTGGACATTACTTCTGCACAGCTTATCTGCTCATGTGGAACTATGCTGGATAAGTTCCTCAGTATATCTGTCCTGGACAGGATTCCTGAAAGCCTTCCACCATCTACAACAGGGAGTGCAGGAAGGCCACTGTTT
>JBJKQJ010000002.1:0-12086 GCA_046705445.1 Thermoplasmataceae archaeon | reverse complement strand
GCCGTATCCGGATGTCTGTGCTCCGAGCAGAGCTCCTGCCGGGAACTTTGCCTGCAGGAATCCTCCTGCAACTCCCTTTGCTCTCTGTCCCCAGGCTTCATTGAGAAGCGAGAACCCGACTCCCCATTCTCGGCCAAGGCCCAGCCCTGCTACGAACTGGAAAATATACAATTCAACCAGGTCTGCAGAAAATCCGGTTGCAATTGTGGCAAGTGAGAACAGAAGGATGGTGAAAAGCAAGGTGTTTCTTCTTCCTATTCTATCTGCTAACCATCCAAAACCTATTCCTCCAAAAACTGAACCCACCAAAGCTGTAGTGACCGCAGTTAAAACCACAGCCCTACCAACGTTAAACGTTGTAGCTATTGCAGTAGCAAGGAAGGTCAGGAGTAACAGGTTGTATCCATCAAAAAGGTATCCAAGTGTGGCACCCAGATACGTTCTTGTTTTCTCAGAGTTAGTATATGTTAATGCTGACTCCATCTCGAAAGTACCCAATAAAATATATTTAATAGTTCCTCTTAAGAAATTACAAAAATTCGATTTTACGTTATATCATTCAGAAATGGATCGGCAATTAATTTTATTCTAGAGTTTAAGCCGAATTATGTTATTTATCTCGATCATACATCGAAACATTTTAGATACATCTTGGGCTAACCGTAACTGTTATGACGAGTCAGAATTCTTCCACTGAATCGTTGGTTTTGCAGAAAGATAAGGGAAGAACGCACAACGTTGGTAAGCGTGTTCCAAGAATTGAAGATATCCGTATAGTCAAGGGAAAAGGTGGCTATACAGATGATATTGAAATGGCTGACCAGCACTACGCAGCTTTTCTTTTTAGCCCCTATGCCCATGCAAAGATCAACAGTGTTGATGTGTCCAAAGCCCTGGAACTTCCAGGTGTGGTTTTAGCTCTCACCGGAAAGGAAATCAAGACATTGACTAAGCCCATGACTTCCCGTGCAGCCACAGTTTCACCAAAATCCCATTATCTTCTGGCAGCAGACAAGGTAAGATATATGGGCGAGCCGGTTGCTGCAGTTGTTGCAACAAGCAAGTACATCGCGCAGGATGCAGTGGATCTCATAGAAGTTGATTACGAACCCCTTCCCGCAGTTGCTTCAATAGAGGATGCCCTGAAGGAAGGCGCTGAACTCATTTATCCCGAACTGGGCACAAATGAGATAGTTACGGACCACTTTGACTTCGGTGAGGTGGACAAGGCTTTCAAGGATGCCGACAAAATCGTTAAGGATAGGTTAAAGATCCACAGGTACGCTTCAACCCCTCTTGAGACATTTGTTGTTAATTCTTATTATGACCCGACGAGGGAAGAACTTCTGGTCTATGCAAGCGACCAGCAGCCGGGAAGAACTGTAGGTTCCGTTGAGAAAACCATAGGAATTCCTGCCTCGAAGATTCACCTTATTGTTCCGCCAGTAGGCGGCGGATTCGGGTACAAGCTTGCTGTCTGGCAGTATGTTGCACTCACCGCACTCATGAGCAAGATGGTTGGCAAGCCGGTAAAGTGGGTACAGACAAGGACAGAGAGCCTGTATGCATTCCACAGGCCAAGGGGATACATGGACGCAGAACTTGCGCTTAGAAAGGATGGAAGGATCCTTGGAATGAGACTCGTAGACTGGCAGGCAGATGGCAACTCGCCTTACGTGGCAGCCCTTTATTCACTGATTAAGTTTGCAAACATGAGCGGAACTTACGATATAGGCAACTATTCGTTCGAGTACCACTGCATTGCAACAAACGATCCCCCTGTTGTCCAGGACAGGGGAGTTGGAAAACCATTCATGGCATTCGCTCTTGAGAGAATGATTGATCTTGCAGCAGATGAGCTTGGGATTGACAGGGTCACCATCAGGAAGATCAATTCTGTCCCCAAGGAAAAGATGCCCTATACAGCAGGTTCCGGCGAGGTCTACGAGAGTGGCGATTATCTTGAATCCATCAACAGGGCACTGAAGCTTTCTGAATTTGAGAAAAAGCTGGAGGAACAGAAGAAGGCAAGGAAGGAAGGCAAATATGTTGGAATTGGAATTGCTACCGGTATAGAACCAGGTACTTCCAATCTCGGGTATTACTTCCTTTCAAAGCAGGGAGCACCTGACTACAACGGTTCCGGACAGATGGCCACAGTAGAAGTTGCCCAGGATGGAATTGTAAAAGTGAACATGAACGGCCCTGAAATCGGTACCGGACATGTAACAACAATAGCACAGGTCGTGTCGGATGTGTTCGGGCTTTCACCTGAGGAAATCAACGTAGACGCTTCCTTTGATTCAATACATGGCCACCTGACATACGCAGGAACTTATTCAAATGCGTTTAATGATGTATATCTCGGCGCGGTCCTGAAGGCTGCCAACAGGCTAAAGGATAAGATGCTCAATATTGCAGCATCGGTACTCCATGAGGACAGGGGCGAGCTGTATTTATTCGACAACTCGGTCTGCAGGGACGAAAATGGGGAGACCAAGAAGCTACTTGGTTTCAAGGAGCTTGCAACAATTTCATACGGAAGGCTTCTTTCTTTCCCGGAAGGGGAAGAGCCCGGACTGAAGGCTGTTGCAGCTTATGTGAACAAGACTGCAAAACCATTTGTGAGGAGCGATTTCAATGTCCAGCTGACCCACTCAAACGGTGTTCATGTTTGTTTTGTTGAGGTCAACCCGGAAAACTGGAATGTCAAGATCCTGGACTACGCCATAGTGCATGATGCAGGAAATGTCATCAACCCCGGCATAGTGGATGGCATGGCAATCGGGTCAACCGTCAGCGGTATTGGCGGAGCACTCTATGAGGAATTTGTGTTCGATGAAAACGGTACAAACCTTTCGCTTACTTTCGGAGAGTACCTGAAGCCAACTTCCACGGAATCTCCAGAGATCAAGCTTGACGAGCTAGTCTCTCCCGCACCCAACACAGTGCTGGGGACAAAGGCCGTGGGCGAAGGCGGGGCAATCACTTCTCTGGCTGCTGTTGCAGGTGCCGTTGAAGATGCCTTGAAACCCTTCGGCGTAAGGATATCAGAACTTCCAATCACACCTGAGAAGATCTGGAAGATGATCAAGGACACTGATGAGTACAAGAGAATAAAGGGGGCTGGTCAGTAATGTATCCAAAACCATTTGAATATACAAGGGCAAAATCCCTTGAGCACGCCCTTCAGGTCCTCAAGGAAAACGAAGGCGCAAGGGTAATTGCCGGCGGTCAGAGCCTGCTCCCAATGCTCAAGGCAAGATTATACCAGCCAACTATGCTAGTTGACATAAACTATGTTCCTGAGCTGAGGGCAGTTGAGCTCAATGACGATAATGAACTGGTCATAGGCGCAATGGTCACCCATTTTGACGTCATTGAAAACAGCCTGATCAGGGAAAATGCACCCATCCTCTCCTCAACTGCAGAACATATTGCAGATGTCCAGATTAGGAACAGGGGAACAATAGGGGGCAGCATCTGCGAGGCAGATCCCTCCGCAGATTACCTTCCAACCCTCTTTGCACTTGAGGCAAGGGTAGTTCTGAAGACTGCAGGGTCCTCCAGGGAAGTTCCAGTTGAGGAACTGATACAGGGTCCATTTGAAACTCTGGTTGAAGACGGCGAAATGCTGGTTCAGGTAATAGTCCCAGCTAACAGGCTCAACTTCAGAGTCGAGAAATATGCCAGGAGAAAAGCCGACTTTGCAATCGCCTCCATTGCTGCAATGGCAGAAGTAACCAAAGATGGAAAGATCGCGGAAATAAGGATCGCCACAGGTGCAATGCAGGATGGACCACACAGAATAAGGGATCTTGAGAATGAATTGAAGGGGAAGAAAGTCTCAGAGGTAAACCTTGACAGCCTCGTCGGGCCTGCAACTGAAACACTTGAGCCACTGGATGATCTCCATGGCGGCCCCGAATACAGAATGTCCGTGCTCAGAGGAATGATTTCCAGGACAGTGCGTGAACTTCTCACAGAGGGAGACGGAGCGTGATATAAATGGTTACTGTAAATCTTAAAATCAATGGAAAAAACTACTCGGGAGAAACTGAACCCAGAATGCTTCTGGTGCATTTCATCCGTGACGTACTGAAACTGAAAGGCACTCACGTTGGCTGTGACACAGGCCACTGTGGTGCCTGCACAATACTTTGGGATGGAAAACCCATGAAATCCTGCCAGATACTTGCTGTCCAGGCAGAGGGTGCTGACATCATGACAGTCGAAGGCCTTGAACACGAGGATGGCAGCCTGGGCATAGAGCAAGAATCATTCAGGGAGCATCACTCACTTCAGTGCGGATACTGCACGTCTGGTATGCTCATGATGACGCATTACCTGATCAGGAACAACGAAGAGATGACCCGGGAAGAAATCCGGGACAAGCTCCATGGGAACTACTGTATGTGCACCGGGTACCAGCAGATAGTAGATGCGGTTCAAGACGCCCAGAGAAAGTATTTTGCAACAAAGAAACAGTAAAAGTAGTGTGCAAAGCACACTCCCTTATTTTTAAAAATCAGTGCGACTTGCGTTTTTCCAGCAGGGAAAGCGTCTTATCCAGGCTCATTACGTTGGCATATTTTGCATCAAGATCAAAGAGTGCGACCTGATGTGAAATCTGTGAACGGTCTGCAACGCACTCAATGGGCATTGTGACTCTGAAGTTGTACGAGAAAGCGTCCAGTGCAGTGGCCCTGATGCAGCCGCTTGTGACCATTCCAGTCAGTATTAAGCTGTCAACCCTCAGGTAATTCAGCATTGCCATGAGAGGGGTTCCAAAGAAAGCGCTGGGTTTTGATTTCTGTATTACAATATCTTCTTTTTCAGGTGTTATGAGGTGGTGTATGGTATTGTATTCATCGCGTACTTCTTCGCTCATGGGGCCCGATTTAAAATTCCAGGCTCCTCTGTGGATCTTGTAGACTTCCTGTGGGTCTGACATGTCTCTGGTGTAGATTACAGGGATTCGCTTGGCCTTGGCTGCATCAATAAGCTTCCTGATGTTCTCAAGGCAGGGTATGCCGGTCTTGCTGAAGCCGGTGGGGAATTTATCGTCAACAAATCCGTAAGTCATATCTACAACAAGAAGTGCAGGGGAATTTCCAATAATTTCCTCCTTTACGGAATTGTGCCGGTATTTCTCTTCTATGATTTTTTTGTCTTCTTCAGGGATTAAGTCCGGAATGTACACGGAATCTCCAAGAATTACGAACTATATAACATCAACGAATTACAAATAAAAAAAGGGATGGATATTTAGAGCTTGTAAAGTTTTCTTGTATTCTCAAGGAAAATCTTGGCCTTTGAATTTTCCTCAATTCCCGGGTGAGCATGGAGTGCCTTCGCTGAATCCCAGTTTCCCATATTGAACGGGTAGTCTGTGCCAAGAAGCACATTGTCCGCTCCAGTTTTCTCAACGAGGAACTTGAGTGATTCGTCATCAAAGACAACAGAGTCGAAATAGATGTTGTTCTTCAGGCTTCCATCCACGTCTACATTTGACCCCTTCAACTCGTCCCTGATGTTTACCGCATGCTTCAGTCTTCCCGACTGGTACGGAATGGCTCCTCCGCCATGGCAGAATACCATTTTCAGTTTGGGAAACTTATTGAAGATTCCTCCAAATATCATGCTAGTGACAGCCACTGTTGTTTCTGCGAGTGTGCCAACAACTATACCCATGTAATATTTGGAAAGCCTGTCGCCCCCCAGGAAATCGTTGGGGTGGACGAATATGGGCATTCCCAGTTCTGAAGCTTTCTCGTAAATTGGGTGCAGACTCTCATGATCAAGGTTTTTTCCTGCTATATTGGTTCCAATCTCAATGCCCTTCATTCCAAGTTCTGAATATGCCCTTTCAACCTCTGAAACTGCTGCCTTAGTGTCCTGAAGGGGAAGAGTGGCATTTCCATAGAATCTGTCAGGTTCCTGCTTGCATATTATGCTTATTCCGTTGTTCTGGACCTGGGCAGATTTAATGGCGGTCTGTGGATCTGCAGAATACAGGAATAAATGGTGTGTTGGTGAAATAATCTGGCCATCGACACCCATCTCTGCAATTTCTTTCTTCCTTGCTTCAAGGTCGAAAAATCCCCTTGTCATAGGCGCGACAGATTTTCCGAGCACTTTTATGTTGTAAAGATTGCCTTTTCCCAAAGGCAGGATTTCTCCAGAGAGTTCCTTTATGGAAGCCTCCGGCATCATGTGTGAATGGACATCTATGTTCTTCATGAATTACATGAGAGTTAACGTGATTTTATTATTTTCCCAAATTCTATCCAACAATTGCTCATAAAAACAGAAAATTGGCAGAAAAATCAAAAGTTAAATTAAGTAAAGATTTATTTCAACTTATTAGAACTAATGTCAAGGGTAAGGAAAACTCCAAAAATACTGAAAGAACAGTTTCACACGACCACATTGAAGGCCTGAAGAAACTGGGTGTAGATTACGTTTTCATGAATTCTGGAACCGATTACGCCCCTGTTATAGAGGCATTTGCCCAATTTGCAGAATCCGGTGGCAAGGGAGTGGAACCCGTGGTCGTTCCGCATGAAGGCCCTGCTGTAGGAATGGCAATGGGTTACTACATGGTCACAGGAAAACCACAGGCTGTAATGGTCCACACCACCCCGGGAACAGCCAACTCATTATCGAATATACTTAACGCCCAGTCCATGAACATACCACTTATTCTCATGGCAGGCAGGACACCTGTAACAGAAAAGGGATTTTTTGGAGGGAAGGAAATCGCAGTTCACTGGAATCAGGAACTGAGAGACCAGGCTGAAATGCTTCGACAGTTCACTAAATGGGACTGGGAGCACAGATTCAATGAGCAGCTGGGAGACGAGCTTTCAAGAGCTTACGAAGTGGCAATGAGCCACCCCAGAGGCCCAGTATATCTTACGCTGCCAAGAGAGAAAATTTCAGAAGGGTCCCGATCAGAAGGGATTAAGGTTAATCCAAATCCGGTTGCACCAACAGTTCCTGATCCGGAAACCATCAAAAAAATTGCAAGGCTACTGTGCGAAGCTGAAAACCCAATGGTCATAACAAGCCAGCTGGCCAGGAATAGTGAAGGGCCATTACAACTCATATCCCTCTCAGAGGCTCTTTCTGTTCCAGTGGCACAAAATTTCTTTTACCTTAACTTTCCAACGGACCACGGGATGTATATCGGACGGATTGGAGGTAAATTTTTCACGAAATACCTTAAATCCGCAGATTTTGTACTAGTGCTTGACGTTGATGTGCCCTGGTTCCCAAAGGCTGCTGAGCCCAGTGGAGATGCCACAGTAGTCCATGTGGATATAGATCCCCTCAAGTTAAGAATGCCCACATGGGGCTTCAAATCTGATTACAGGATACAGGCTGACTCAGAACTTTTCCTGAAGCTTCTTAACCTTGAAATCGGCAAGATGAAGGTGAATTATCCCGACCTTGACACTCGCTCTTCTGAAAGGGGCAAGAGCACAAAAAGAGATCATGATCTCATGGTTGAAGAATCAAACAGGGAGGCACTCATTCACAAAGAAGATACTCCAATAGATCCCAGGTGGCTTTCACACTGCATTGGTTCGTTATTGGATGAAAATAAGATCATATTCACTGAAACTGTAAGATCACCGTTCTACGAGTATGTAAGTATTAAGAATCCTGGTACCTCTTTCAGTACGCCACCTTTTGGAGCACTCGGTTATTCAATGGGGGCTGCATTGGGAGCTAAACTTGCAAAACCAGAGAAAGATGTAATTGTTCTTCTAGGAGATGGCACGTACATGTATAATGCCCCAGTTGCAAGTCATTTCGTTTCAAGGGCCAGAAATTTACCAATTATGACGGTGGTCTACAATAACCAGACCTGGCTTGCCTCCAGAGGACCAGTGGAAAAGATGTTCCCTGAGGGTTCAGCGGTAAGGACAGACAATTTCCCAGGGACAGATCTGTCTCCTTCTCCGGATTTTGAATATGTAGCAAGGTCCAGTGGAGCTTTTGCCAGGAAGGTCACAGATCCCGCAGACGTTCTTCCATCCCTGCAGGAATCCTTTGAACACTTGCACGAAAAGGGTGAGCAGGTATTCCTGAATGTGGTCCTGAAACGCCATTAAATTTTCTTCCTGAGTAATTTCCGGATTCTAATCTATATTTTTCCACCAGTAAATTACCAAACTTTTGGTTATTTTTTTGCTCATAAATACCTACACTTTTAGAATTTTTTAAACTTTTAGCCAAAGAAAATGAAATTGATGATGCCAAAAGGTATACTTTCATAGAAAAATTTAAAAAGGGCTTGTTTTTAGGCAGCTTATGGATAGTAACGCAAGTCCTACTCCTGGGAACTCCGGAGATAAGTTCACTCGAGTTAACGCAATGCAAAGCTACGTATCGTTTACAGTTTATCTGTTCGATATCCTGAGCTTTATTCTGTTAGTTTTCGTTGGTGGGACTGTCTCAGAAGTTATTTACCCAAACGCAAATGCAGGTATTTCTTTACTTGTATTTTGGGGAGCTTTTGCCGCTGGTTCAGTGACACGACCAGTTGGGGCCGCATTCCTGGCGCCCTATTTTGATCGTGTCGGTAGAAAGAGAGGTATCGCAGTAAGCCTTGTCGGGGCTTCAGTCTTTACCGCATTGATTGGATTGCTTCCAACTTATGCGCAGGTGGGCGACCTTTCCCCGATATTGTTTATCATCCTCAGGTTGATAGCAGGTCTGTTCATTGGTCCACTCATAGCAGGAGGCCTTGTATTCGGCCCGGAAAACGTTCCAGAGAGACTGAGAGGTCTTATGACCGGATTTGCAGAAACTGGAGCAAACTGGGCACATGTTATAGGCGCTGCCTGGCTCCTCGTTGCCAGTCTGCTGTTTGCAACAAGTGCTTCCTTTGCTGCTACAGGATGGAGATTTTTCTTCATGATTTCACTGGCTCCGCTTATATTGGTACTGCCAGTACTGTACAAGGTTCCTGAATCAGAGATCCACATAATGAAGAAAAAGAGAGGGGAAACAAAAGGACAGTACCAGAAACTTTTCGGGAAAGGTTCAGAACTCAGGCCAGCTTTCCTGGTTGGGCTCATGATGTCAATCGGTCTTCTTGGTTATGACCAGATGACAGAGAACACAATCCCCACATTCCTTGCCAAGACAGTCCATGTTCCCCACGCATCAATCGCAACTCTGGTTATTCTAGGAGGTTTTGGAGCTCTTGCTGGAACTCTGCTTGGTGGCATTATATCACAGAAACTTGGAAGAAGGCCTGTGGCCATAGTTTCATCAGTAATACTCATACTAATCAGTGTTATATTCATTTATATACCTGGCCTAAACAAAGGAGATTACTGGACAATCCTGGCTTTCATACTGACGTTCTACTTCTTCCCTGGTATAGCAAAGATTTGTCTGAGCCAGTATCTGAACGAATCATTCACAACTTAAGCAAGGGCAACTGGCCTTGGTTTGAGCTGGAATATTGGATATGGGTTGGCAGGAGTCTGGCCAATAGTTGAAAGTGCTTTCCTCGCTATCTATGGAATAAAGACTTATGGGCAACTCCAGTTCTACACACTGATTATTCTGGGTGTTCTGTATCTGCTGTTCGCTGTAAAGTCAAAGGAAACCAGAGGCAACATAGGTAGAGAAAGGCAGACACTGGAAACCGCAAATTAGGCAAAAATCCAATTTTTTATTTTTTTTATTCTCTTATTTTTCTCTTCAAACCCTTATAGGAAGAATTATGCTGTACTGAGACGATTAAAGTTGATGCCCGATCCAATCAAGAGAGAAAATCCATCATATTACTCAGATCTTGTGGTTGAAACCTTAAAGAAGCTAGATATAGATTATATTTCAGCCAATATTGGCGCTACATTCAGGGGTATATGGGAATCCCTCGTAAACTATTCAGACACTCCAGTTCCTATACATGCAGGACATGAAGAAGTTGCTGTGGGACTGGCAGATGGATATGGCAGGGCAGCCCACAAACCCATGGCCGTTCTTATACACGATCTTGTCGGGCTGCAACACGCCACAATGGCAATATACAATGCCTGGTGTGACAGGGTTCCAATTCTTCTCATCGGGGCAACAGGACCCATGGAAACTGGCAAGAGGAGACCATGGATAGACTGGGTGCACACTGCCAGCATTCCAAACACCAGCATCAGGGACTACGTGAAATGGGATGACTTTGTATTCGCACCCAGTGATATACCGGAATCAATTGTAAGGGCGTACAAAACCTCAATAGCAGGGCCCCAGGGGGCATCGTACGTGTGCCTGGATGCCGGCTATCTGGATGAGAAGATCACTTCACCGGTCCCAATACCTGACCCGGCAACTATGAAGATGGGTGAAGCGGGAGTTGTCCCAGACAATGTAGTGCTTGAAATTGCAGAATTAGTATCGAAGGCTGAATTTCCTGTTATCATTGTTGAAAGGACAGGAAGGAATCCGGAGAGCCTTGTAGAACTGGTGAAACTGGCTGAAATGGCTTCTATACCTGTGATAACCCATGGTCGTGATGTATTGAATTTCCCAAACATGCATCCATTTGATCTCACCGGAACAAATGCAATTGAAAAAGCAGATCTCGTTATTTCTCTGGACTGTCCGGGACTGGAGAAAGCCTTAAGCAAGACAGATAAGACCACAAGGCTGTCTAAATCACGACTCAGTCAGGTAACGATGGTAATTAGGGTGGGGCTCGAGGACGAATGGCTCAAGTCATGGTATGCGGATTTCCAGAGGATGGTGCCATCCAGCATATCCTTCTCAGCGGATAGCTATGCATTCCTCATCGATCTTCAAGGGGAACTTGAAAAATTGCTGCGGGAAAATGATAAATTCAGGACAAAGGTGAAGGTAAGGGCCCCCATCCTGAAAGAAATTCACGACCGGGAAATGGATGCATGGAAAGAAGAGGCAAAGGGAAAAGAGAAAGATTCTCCAATATCTCTTGCAAGGCTGGCTTCAGGCATATGGAATCAAATTAAGAGTCATGACTGGGTGCTGGTAGGAAGCGAACTCTATGGTTGGTGCCACCACTTATGGACATTTGAGAAACCGGACAGCTACTATGGTCGGAGCACTGGCGGCGGGCTGGGGACAATCCTTCCCATTGCACTGGGTGTTGCACTGGCCAACAAAGGGAAAAATAAGCTGGTAATAGACATCCAGCCCGACGGGGATTTCCTGTTCTCACCTGTTGCATTATGGACTGCTGCACATTATGAAATACCACTTCTCATAGTCATGTTTAACAACAGGGCATACTACAATGATGCAGAGCACAACAAGCTGGTGGCCAGATCAAGAAACAGGAATGAAGAGAAGGCTTTCTCTGTCGGAGGTGATATTCTGGACCCGGCAATAGATTACTCAAAGATGGCTGAGTCCTATGGTGTTAAAGGTTTTGGGCCTGTAGATAAACCTGAAGAACTGGAAGGCATAATCAAGAATGCCGTAGATTACGTTACAAAACAAGGAAAACCAGCTCTTGTGGATGTGGTCTGCCAGTTGAGGTAGCCCCTCACTTTTTATTTTCAAATTTTCTCACGACAGAAATGAACATTTGCTGAACTTTTTGCTACAACTCCGACAATTACACGAAAGTGATGATTAATTTTAGACAATGTCTGGCGTTTTTAACAAAAACAGGCATTTTCGAAAGTTTTTATTACACTTTAGCCATTGAGAGAAACGAGGTATTTTATGTCCGAAACAATCAAAGAGAAGATCACCTCCAAAGGTGTAAATGTCGTTTTTTCAAGAGAAAAGGAGGCGGAAGTCTACAAGGTGGACGCCACTTCTGAAGTGATCAAGTTTGGAAGCTTAATACCACCAAACATGGAAAAACCAGACCTTGCTCCCATGAAGATGCTGGCCGGCGATGGCATCAGCATAGAGGTCTCAAGAAGGAGATCAGTAATGCCATTCTGGCACAGGAACATGGATTTTGACGAGGTAATTATCTGTGTCAGTGGAAAGGCTACCTGGAAGACTGAACAGGGAGAGTATGAGCTGAAAGCGGGGGAGCTTCTGTACATCCCGAGAGGAGTGGGACACAATGC
>JBJKQJ010000001.1:0-4436 GCA_046705445.1 Thermoplasmataceae archaeon | reverse complement strand
ACGGTGCACAGACTGCATCTGTCCTCATTTACCAGTATTATGGCTACTACGGGCCAGGTGTTGCAATATCGGCTTCTGCCCTTATGATCCTTTTCTCCCTCGGCCTCATAATCCTCATCAAGCTTATGGGTTGGGAGCCGTCCGGGAAAAGAAGTACCGGCCTAGATATTAACACTGGAGGCCGGAGAAATTGATTGATGCGGAATTCGCTCTTGACCTCAGGGAATTTGTGCTGCAGGGAAAAATGAATGATGGAGGTCTTATTCTGCTTTCAGGAGAAAACGGCTCCGGGAAGTCGACATTTCTCAAGTCCCTTGCAGGCCTGATACCTGTGGATACCGGAAAAATCTTGGTCAGCGGTGTTGACATCACATATATGGAACCGCAGAAAAGGAAGGTTGTATACGCAACAAACAATTCCTATTTCTCACATCTCAGTGTGGACAGGCATATACTATGGTCAATGGGCAACGGAGCCAATGAAGGGTTCATGGGCGAACTCAAGGATTCCTTTGGTATAAACTTCCAGGGCAAACTCAAGGACCTCAGCATGGGACAACGTATGCGGGTCACCCTTGCAACAGCTTTTGCTAGTAATCCAAAGGTTATCCTGCTTGACGAGGTGGTTTCAAACATAAGCAATCCGGAAAATGTTCTGGAAGAGGTCAGGGTTATTTCGGAAAGAATGTCGATTGACGTAATATTTGTGGCACATTCCCTTGGCGGCCGGACTGCAGACCACCACTATGCAATGGAAAACGGAAAAATGGAAAAAGTATTCTAGAAATCAGTCAATTCTGGTTTCAGAGAGGAATTTCTCCACCTCTGCAAGGAGTTCTTTCTGGTTATCGTATTTCAGGAGTTCTACGGCGTCCTCATAGTTGAGCCATCTCAGGCCGACATGTTCAAAGGAAATCTCCGGTGCTGCCCCATTGGAGACCTCTCCCGTGAACATGACCACCTTTTTATGGATAAGCTCCCCCTTTGACTTGAACCAGTAGTCCATCTCTTTCCTGAAACCGTCCCTTGGAACCACTTCAAGCCCACTCTCCTCAAGGGTTTCCCTCATTGCGGCCTCTATCTCAGTCTCCCCATTTTCTATATGACCCTTGGGGAAATCCAGGAAACCTTCTTTCCTCTCCAGCAGGAGATACTGCCGTTCCTCGTCTGATATCCTGAAAACCACAATGCCGCTGCTTTTTTCAACTTTCATTTGCCACTCATCCCTCCATGATAGCAGAATTTTCTGTCAGAATTATGAACCATGTTATCAGACCCTCGCTGAGAACAATGCGTAGTTTCCCCTGGAATCCGTCCAGTATACCACTTCAGAAAAACCTGATTCCCTGAGTATTTCAGTGAACTGTTCAATGGAATATTTGTAAGAGTTCTCCGTGTGGATTCTCTCACCTTTCTTCAGATCTACACTCTGATCGTCCAGGACAAATTGCTGATCTTTAAGGCTTTCAAGATGCATCTCAATCCTACCCATTTCACTGTTATAGAAAGCAACGTGCCTGAATGAGGATACATCCAGTGAGGTGCCGAACTCCTCATTGATTCGGTTTATGAGGTTAAGGTTGAATTCTGCAGTAATGCCCTTTGAATCGTTGTATGCATCTTCCAGGACCTTTATGTCCTTTTTCAGATCAACACCTACGGTGAGGTTTTCGCCATTTGTAAGGAGGTTTCTGCAACCCTGAAGGAATTTCCTGGCATTCAACGGTTCCATGTTCCCTATGGTTGAACCCAGGAATACAATTGATTTGCGACCGGGGAAGTGCAGGCTCTCCATGACCTCTGGATCCGAATAGTCAGCCCATACTGCCTTTATGCTGACTCCATTGAATTCTGATTTCAGCCTCTGTACTGCGATTTCCAGGGAGTCCCTTGAAATATCAACCAGAACATAAGCATCCGGATTGTCAAGGCACTTCAACAGTTTTGCCCCCTTCATGCCATTCCCCCCGCCAAGTTCCAGAATAACTGCATTGGGGCCTATGAACCGAGAGATCTCAGAACACCTCGTATCAATGATTTCCAGTTCCGCCCTTGTAGGATAATATTCCTGGAGTTTCGTGATCTCGTCGAACAGCCTGGAACCCCTGTCATCGTAGAAGAATTTCGGGCGTATTCTCTTTGGGTTTTCAGACAGGGTCTCTTTGACTTCTGTCCTGAAAACGGCTATTTTGGGTTTCAGATCAAGTATATCTCTGCTGTTATTCATTGAGACCGTCCCTGCTCAGCCTGATGCCTGAAAACTGCCATCTTGAATCAGGGTGGTAAAAGTTCCTGTAAGATATTCTGGAATGCCCCCGTGGGGTTGCATAACTTGCACCCCTCAGTACCATTTGCCCTGACATGAACTTGCCATTATACTCTCCCAATGATCCTGGGAGCGGTTTGTAGCCCGGATATGGCAGGTATGAACTTGCAGTCCATTCCCACAGGTTTCCCAGCCCATTAATGGGGCCCCTGGCGGTTTTGTCCAAAACTGGTCTGAAATAACCCGTCTCCAGATAGTTACTCTGGATTTCTGAACCGCTTGATGCCACCGCATGTTCCCACTGGGATTCTGTTGGCAGATTGCAGCCGGACCAGCGTGCGAATGCGTCCGCTTCATAGTAGGAAACGTGGGAAACCGGTTCGGACGGATCAAGTGGTTTCATCGCGTTGAATGTGAATTGTAAGTAATGGTCGCCTTCCCTTTCCCAGTAAAGGGGAGCCTCAATATTCTCCTTCATTTTCCACGCCCAGCCGCTGGATAACCATAATTCAGGTTTTGTGTATCCCCCATCTTCTATGAACCTGAGATATTCACCGTTTGTGACAGGCCTGTTTGCCAGGGAAAATGGATGTATCAGTTCATTGTGTCTTGGTGTCTCATTATCGAAGGCGAAATCTTCCCCTCCAGAACCGATCTGGTGAACTCCTGAGGAAAACTTCAGCCAGTTAAACATCCCTGGGCCTTGGTTTACCTCATGGCTTTCAGCATAAGCAGGCTTGCTGGCGGATGCGTAGAAATTTCTCTTTATGTCCATGAGCAGGAGCTCCTGATGCTGCTGTTCGTGGTTTATTCCAAGCATGGTTCTCCTGAAGATTTCCTGCAGGTTTTCCGAATTCCCGGATTCCAGAATATGCATGACTTCATTCTCCACCAGCTCCCTGTACTGAAGAACTTTCTCAAGAGATGGCCTGGAAATGGTATTCCGGGATGGCTTTGGAACATATGAACCCACAGTTTCATAGTATGAGTTGAAAATGAATCCGTAACTGGGATCAACAGGACGGTATCCTTTCTGGAATGGTTTCAGAATGAAATTGTCAAAAAACCATGTGGTGTGGCCCAGATGCCATTTCGGGGGACTGGTATCGGTGGTGGCCTGAACCATATAGTCATCTCTTTCCAGGGGCCTGCATAGATCCATTGTAGCTTTTCTGGTTCCTTTGAACAGCATTACAAGTTGATCTGTATTTATCAGTGTTGAATGACCTGATGAAGACATGTGTTTGAATCCGTTAAAGATTGGTTCATTTTATAATACCCATTCGCTATAATTTTATCATAAATCGGATTAAAAAGGAATTTACATATTGGTAGAGATTATTGACCTCCTGAGTGAATGGATCTCGTAGATAAGAAAATAATATTCAGCCTACTGAAAGACGGCAGGATTTCACAAAGGCAGATTGCGGCCAACGTAGGTATTTCTGCGCAGTCCCTGAGCTACAGGATGAATAAGCTGCTTGCAGACGGCGTAATAAAGCGCTTCGTTCTCCATGTGAATCCCATCCTTGAAGGCAAGGTGGAAGGTTTCGCTGCCTTCAAGTCGGACAGGGAATATGAGGGTGACGTTTTTTCTGTGGTTAAATGCCTGGAAGAGATCACACTATACGGGTTCCGCGGAAAGGAATTCCATGATGTTGAAAAACAGATAGAAGAGGCCGAGAAACACCTTGGGAAACCTGTAATGAAGTACATACCGCCATCCCCTGCCATTGGAATGAACCTGAACAACAATGACCTGAAGTTAATCGAGTTTCTCAGGGATGATCCAAGGATGTCGATCACAGATCTGGCGTCCAAACTTGGCCTCCCATACATGACAGTCAAGAGAAGGCTTAACCTAATGATGAAGAACAGGCTGGTGGGAATAATAGCCGAACTTGATCTCACTGGCGGGGACGTGGTTATTTTCTCCATATTCTCCAGGAAAGCAAATGACGTGACTCCGGTACTGGCACCATCATCAATATTCGCAATAAGGGATTCCGAGGCGGGAGTTTTCATGTGTTATTCAGAGACCCTCCTCGCAGCCAGGGAAAACATATCAAGGGTAAGGAAGGTTGATCCGGAGGCAGACGTAATGATCCTTTACGAATACAGGTTCTACTCCTAGATCCACTGGAAGTCCTAACAAAAAGCGTTTAACTGT